>DATKHQ010000236.1:0-4657 GCA_035510175.1 Candidatus Sulfotelmatobacter sp.
CCGGCGCCTTGTATCCGGAGTTCGAGGTCGGGGACGTGAACGCGATCGTCTTCCCGCGCAGGTCCTCGACCTTCGCCACCGGGCCCCCGCTGCGCGCGATGACGACCATGTGGTAGCCGAACTCGCCGTCCTTCATCGCCATCATCGCGAACGGCACGAACCCCGCCGCGTTGACGGCGTACGGAACGCTCCCCGTGTTGTACCCCGCGACGTGGAGCCGCCCGGCGCGCATCGCCTCGATCTCGGCCGCGTTCGATTGCACGGGGAAGAACGAGACCGGCTTGCCGGTGGCCTTCTCGAGGTGCTTGAGGAATCCCTCCCAGGACTTCTTGTAGACGGTGGGGTCCTCGAGGGGCGTGTAGGCGAAGACCAGCGTTTCGGGATCGCGAAACGCGGCGGGGTCGTCCGGAGGATCGGCGACGAGGTCGCCGTCCCGGTCGCAGTATCTCGGGTCGAGGTCGCCGCGCGGGCAGTCTTGCGGCGCTGCGGCCGGAAGCGGCGACGCGAGCAGCGAGACGAGAGCGATCAGGAGCGCGAATCCCCGCACTCGCGAAGGTTACACCGAGCGCGAGCGCGGGGGAAAGCGTGACGATCTAAGGTCGGGCCGAGGATCCCCGGCGCAGGCTCGCCGCGAGCAGCGTGTGGAAGTGGTGTGCCGCCGTCTCGATCTCCGGCGCGTAGATCCCCCGGTCGTAGGCGGGGGAGGCCAGGCCGCGCTGGACCGATTCGCAGATCGCCACGTCCTCCTCCTGGACTTTGTGGCTGGCCGCGATCGAGCGCGCGATGAAATCCTGGGCGGCCTCGCCCTCCGTCTCGAGAAAGTAGAAGTCGAACACGACGAGCGTCCGGTCCGGGCCGAGCGGGACGACGCGGTTGGTATCGAGGATCGGCCCGTACCGGTTGAGCATCAGGTTCGGGTAGACGAACGCGTACAGCGCCTCGGAGCCGATGCGCTCGGCGAAATCGCCGCCCGCCTCGGGCGGCGCCTCGTCGGGGGCCCGGCAGCTCTGGATCGAGAGGCGCTCGAAGATCTCGGTCACGTACGTCCCGAGATCGAGCTGGCCGGCGAGCGCCTTGTGGAGGACGGAAACGTGGTAACCGCCGTCGAGGTAGTTGTCGACGTAGACCTTCCAGTTGCAGGCGATCTCGTACGAGCGGCTGGCGCGATAGCGCAGGTCCCAGGTGCCCGTCGCCTCCAGGCGCGGCGTCAGGCCCGCGAGCTGCGGTGCCAACGGCGGCGGATCGTCCCCGAGGTGGACGAAGACCAGGGGGCCCCACGTCGAAACGGCCGCCGGCTTGAGAGAGAACGCCTCCCGCTCGAACAGGGCGTTCGCGCCGAGCCGCGGCGCGCGCGCGAGCCGTCCGTCGAGCCGGTACGTCCAGCCGTGGTACGGGCAGACCAGCTCGGCGAGGCGTCCGTCGCCGGAGCACACCTCGGCCGCATGATGCCGGCAGACGTTGTGGAACGCCCTCAAGGTCCCGGCGTCGTCGCGCACGACGACGTACGGACGATCGAGGACGCACCCGGCGAAATACTCCCCGGGCCTGCGCACTTGCTCGACGCGGCCGACCGCCTGCCAGGTCGCGGCGAATACCGCGTCCCGCTCGCGATCCAGAAACTCCGGCGAGACGTACCACGACGCCGGCGGCGTCCAGGCCCGCTCGATCGGAATCGACGGGTCGAATCGCGCGAGCTCGCGGGCGAACGCGTCGTCGCTCATGACCGGCTCCTCGCGTCGGCCAGGAGCGCTCCGGCCGCGAGCCAACCCGGGCCCCCCGGGATTCCCGGGCCGGGATGAGCGGACGCGCCTCCGAGGTAGAGGCCCGGGACCGGCATCGCGTGGCGCGCCCATCCGGCGACAGGGCGCATGAAGAGGACCTGATCGAGCGCCAGCTCTCCGTACGAGGGGGATCCCTCGGGCAACCCGAAGCGCTCCTCGAGATCCCGGGGCGTCAAGACCGCGCGGTGGAGGACGCGCGAGGAAAAGCCGGGAAACAGGCCGTCGATCGCGGCCGCGACCGCGTCGCCGAGCGCTCCCGCGCGTTCCGCGTCCCACGCGCCGCCCGCGGCGAGCCGGTAGGGCGCGTACTGAACGCGGGCGACGAGCACGTGGTGCCCCTCCGGTGCCGTCGCAGGCCAGAGGAGTGTCGGAACGGTGATCTCGATGTGGGGCCGGCCGGGGACTTCCCCGTACTTGGCCGCGTCGGCGGCGCGCTCGAGGGAGACGAGATCGGGAGTGAGCGAGACGGTGCCGGCCAGCGCCGCGGGCGCGAGGCCGGGGATCTCCGGAATCGTCTCGAGCGCGAAGAGCACGAACGAGGTGCACCCTCGGTACCGGATGTTGCGTACCGCGCGGAGAATCTCCGGATCGAGCCACACGGGGTCGACCCACGACAGGAGCGTCCGCGAAGCATCGGCGGTCGAGAGCACGGAGCGCGCCACGATCTCCTCGCCCCCTACGAGGGCGACGCCGGTCACCGCGTCGTCCGCGACCAGGATCCTGGAGACCGCGGCCGCGGTCCGGATCGTTGCGCCAGCCGCCGCCGCGGCCGACTCCGCGGCCTGCGTGAACGTCGCGGGGCCGTCGCGCCACGGAAGGCGCGCCCTCAAGGAGCCGCCCGGAGCTCCCACGAGGTGATGCAGAAGCACGAACCCCGTTCCGCCGGAGCGCGGTCCCTGGCGAAGATCCTGGACGCCCGAGGCGGCGATCGCCGCTTTGAGCGGCCCGCACGCGAACCAGTCGTCGGCGAGCTCCCACACCGACAGTGGCAGCGTGCGGAGGAGCTCGATCATGTCGCGGCGCCCGAGCGCGCGGAAGCGGCGCCCGAGGGCGAGCAGCGGGACGAGATCCTTGAGGCCGCCCACGTCCACGTCAGGGGGCGGCGCCTGGTAGAGCGCCTCGAGGAAGCCCGAGAGACGGCGCAGCATCCCGGTGAACTCGATCCACCGGGCGGCGTCGGCAGGGGAGTGGCCGCGGATCGCCTCCGCGGCGCGGCCGGCGTCCCGCGGAAGCGTGAGGAAGGATCCGGGCCCGGCGGCGACGGACAGGGGCGTCTCGCGCGGTGAGACCGCAAGACCGTCGAGGCCGAGCGATCTGACGACGCCGGGAGGGATCCATCCGGGATCGAGCCCGAAAGGCGCCGCGCGAAACCCGGGCGCGAACTCGAACACGCGGCCTTGCCCGCCCGTTTCCGGGGCGGATTCGAGAACGACCACCCGTTTCCCGGACCGGGCGAGGCGCGTCGCAGCGACGAGGCCGTTCGCGCCGGCGCCGATCACCGCGACGTCGAAGCCCGCGGGCCTCATCGCGCAGCTCCCAGGATCTCCATCGCCGCGAGCCGCCCCGAGGCGCCCATGATCCCGCCTCCGGGGTGGGTTCCCGCGCCGCATTGCCAGTACCCCTCGATCGGAGTCCTGTACTTGGCCCACTGCGGCACCGGGCGCAGAAAGAAGAGCTGCTGCAGGGCGAGCTCGCCCTGGAAGATGTTCCCCTCCGACAGGCCGGTCATCCGCTCGATGTCCGCGGGGGTGAGCACCTGGCGATGGAGAATCAGCGACGGGAGATTCGGCGCGTAGCGGGCGAGCGTGGCCACGACCGCGTCGCCGAAGGCGTCGCGCTTCGCGTCGTCCCAGCCTCCCTCGATCTCGTACGGCGCGTACTGGACGAAGATGCTCATCACGTGCCGCCCCGGCGGCGCCATCCCGGGGTCGATCATCGAGGGGATGACCACGTCCATGTACGGGTGACGCGAGAACGCGCCGTACTTGGCGTCGTCGTAGGCCCGCTCGAGGTAAGCGAGGCTGGGGCTGATCGAGATCGCGCCCCGCAAGTGCGCGCCGTGGCCCGGCAGGCAGGACAGCTCCGGGAGCCCCGAGAGGGCCAGGTTCACTTTCCCTGAGGAGCCGCGGAACTTGTAGCGCCTGATCCCATCGGCCAGCTCTCCCGGGAGCGATTTCGGGTCGATGAGGCGCGTGAACGTCAGGCGCGGATCGAGACCCGAGAGGACGAGCGGCGCGCCGATCTCCTCGCCGCTCGCCAGCGCCACGCCCGTCGCGCGCCCGTTCTTGACGAGCACCTGCTCGACCGAGGCTCGAGTGCGGATCTCGGCGCCGAACGCGCGCGCGGCCGAGGCGATCGAATCGCTGATGGCCCCGGTGCCTCCCTTCTGGAATCCCCAGGCGCGGAAGGCGCCGTCGATCTCTCCCATGTAGTGGTGCAGGAGCACGTAGGCCGAGCCGGGGGAGCGGGGGCCGAGGAAGGTCCCGATGATGCCGCTGGCCGACTTCGTCGCCTTGAGCGCGTCCAACTCGAACCACTCGTCGAGGTAGTCGGCGCTGCTCATCGTCATCAGCTTGTGGAGCGCATGAAAGCGCTCGGGGCCGAGCGACCGGAAGTGCTTTCCGAGCCTGAGGAGGCCCGAAAGCTCCCGCGGCGACAGCGAGGTCGGATCCGGCGGCACCATTCCGAGGATCGGCTTCACCGCCATCGCCATGTGGTGCATCAGCTGGCCGAAGATCGGCACCGCGTCGGCGTCCCGCGGCGAATGGCGGCGTAGCGCCTCACGCGACTCGTCGGGGTCGGCCCACGAGGCGAGGTAGTCGCCGTTGTCGAGGGGCGTCACCGTGCTCTCGAGCGGCAGGATCTGGAGCCCGTGC
>DATKHQ010000237.1:0-14099 GCA_035510175.1 Candidatus Sulfotelmatobacter sp.
CGGGAAGCGCCAGCTCCGCGACCGACCAGCGCAGCGTGGCATCGAAGCGACCGAGAACGTCGAGCGTCAGCGGATCGTCCGGGATGAGTCGCTCCCCCTTGCGCTTCCCCTTCTTCTTCTTCGGAGGCGCGGCGGACTCAGGGGCGTTTTCCGCGGGGGCCTTCAGGAAGCCGTCGAGCATCTTCGCCACGCTCACGTGCTCCGACCGAAGATTGGCGTCGAGCACCGCACGCCCGTCATGGGCGAGCGCCAGGCTTCCCTCGATGTCGGTCTCGCCGAGACGCGCGGCGAGGCCGCTGACCGAGACGCGGCCGGGATCCGACGTGACGTGGGCCGAGAGCTCGAACGGGTCCGGCGGAAGCGGCGAGATCCCGGTGACCGGCCCGATCACGTCGTCGAGATCGGCGCCCGCGAGGGTGACGTCGAGCGCGGTCCCCGCACGATCGGGTCGCGGCCCGAGAATCCCCGAGATCCCGGCACGGGTGTCGCCGATGGACGCCGTCACGGCGTCGAGGCGGATCCCGCTCGCCCCGACCGCGATCCCGCCGTCGAGCGCGATCGCCCCTTCCGGCAGCGAGACGCCGGCGACAGCCGCCACGATCGCCGTGTCCGGCGCGCGGCCGGAGATGCGCAGCTCGGTTCCGTGGAGCCCCGGCGTGGTCCCGATCGTGCCATCGACCTGCAGGACGGCGTTCCCAAGTGCGATGCGGCCGCCGGACATCGCGACGGCTCCCGGAAGACGCCGGACGCGGCCCGAAATCTCGTAGCGCTCCGTGGGGACGTGCTCGAGCGCCGTGCGATCGATATCGCCCAAGAATCGGCCGAGGCGCCGGGCATCCGGTCCCGCCGCTTCGACCCGGAGGTCGAGCGACGACGTGTCCGGAAGCCGGCCGAGCATCCCGTCCGCGTGAACGCGATCGCCTCCGGCCTCGGCCGACACGTCGTCGAGGACCGTCATCCCGGCGTCGGTGTGCGCGCGCCCGGTGATCGTGAACGGCTCGTCCGGGAGCGAAGCGGGAACGCCCCACTCGCGCAACTCCGAGAGCGCACCTCCCTGTACGCGCGCGTCGAGGGCGCTTCCCCCGTCGAGGGGTCGCCGGGCGAGATGCCCCGTGACGCGCGCCGAGATCTCCCCCGCGCGAGCGGTGACGTCTTCGAGCCGGTATCCGTCCGGGCCGATCCGCACGCGCCCTGCGACATCGAAGCGCACGGCCGGAAGCTCCGGCAGCGAGAACAGACGGGCCGTGGCGCCGAGGTCCGGCCCCGCGGCCGCCATGTGCAGGTCGGTCCCGGCGAGCCCGGCGGCGGGGACGACGCGCCCGCTCACCGTCACGGTGTCGTCCGCGAGCCGGCCCTCGACCCGATCCAGCTCGAAGGCGCCCGGATGACGGGAGACGCGGCCGTGCACGGAGAATGCCGCCCGCGGAAGGGGCGTCGCGGCGATCCCCGAAAGCAGCGACAGGTCCGCTCCCGACGCCTCCGCGGTCAGGTCGAGGGCGTCGCACGCCGGCGGTTTCCCGATGGTGCCTGAGGCGTGCACACGCGCGCCCGCCGTTTCGAGCGCGACGTCCCGGATGGCGAGGCCGTCGCCTCCGACCAGGAGCCGGCCGTGAAGCGTGAACGGCCCCTCGGGAAGGCGGAGCCGCGTGAGTCCGGACAGCGCCGCGAGATCCCGACCGCTCCCCGCCACGACGAGGTCGGTGCCGGCGCCGCGCGAGCGCGTCCCGATCGCGCCGTCCGCGGCGACGGTGGTACCGCCGACGCGAACCTTCACGCCGGATAGTTTCCACCTCGCCTCGCCGGAGCGGACGGCTCCGGTCACGGAGAACGGAGCCCGGGGGACGCCGGCGATCCCGCTCCAGCTCCCGACGATCGACGCGTCGGGGCCGGATGCGGTGACCTCGGCCTCGACATCCTCCGGCTTGAGCAGCGAGGAGACGCGGCCGCGTGCCGTGCCCTCGACGCTCGCGATCCCGGCGGCGGCCTCGACGCCGACACCGTCCTTCGACGGGGACAGGCGGGCCTTCAGGTGAAACGGTCCCGAAAGGCGCGAGCGAATCCCGACCACCTCGAGCGCGGACGCGACCTCGGGGCCCTCGATCTCAACGGCGAGGTTCGGATCGCCGAGAGCGAGCGGATCGCGGATCCGGCCGGACAGGGAGATCGACGCGTTCCCGACGTGACCGGACACCTCGTGCTCCACGTCGCGAAGCGCGTACAGCCCGTCCAGCGTGCCGAGCATCCCGGCGAGGTCCCACGGCGTGCCGTTGTAGGCTCCCGCGGCATCGAGCCGGATCATGCCGGTCGTGGGCTCGAGCCGCGCCGCGAGCCGCTCGACCGCCACCTCTTGCGGAGGTACCCGCGGCCCGCCGCGGTACGTCAGCCGGAAATCGCGCACCCGGGCCCGGTCGAACGTGACGGGAGGACGCGAGGCCGCGGGCGCCTCGCCGGACGGCTTCTTGATCTCGAACACCCAGTTGCGGCGTCCGCCCTCGTCGGCCTCGAGCAGGACGCGGACGCCTTCGAGATCGAGGTTCAGGACACGGATCGGCGGCGACCAGAGCGAGCGGAGCGACAGCGTCAGCTCGACCCGGTCGACGCGCACCATCGCGGCCTCGGAGCCCCACGCCGCATTCGCGAGCGTCACGCCTTTCGCGACGAGGGTCGGCTCGGTGCCGAGGGAGATCTCGAGCGGGCCGTCGAGGCGCAGCTCGCGGCCCAGGGTGTCGCTGACGATCCGCTCGATCTTGCCGGTCAGCCAGGGGGGAACCGCGCGGGCACCGCCGGCCGCGAGGGCGGCGACGGCGATCACCACGATCGTGGCGGCAATCCAGAAGGCGGTCCGCCGGCGGGTCACCGGACGGGACGGGTCACTGGACGACGCGGAATCCGGCGTCCCAGAACGGTCCATCCTCGCAGATCAGTGTGGTCAGAAGCCGCTGCCGCTTGCCGAGAGCCGCGTCTCCGCCCTGCGCGGGACCGCTCCCCTCCCGGTCGAGGTCGAGCATGTACGAGCGGCTGTAGCACTTCTTCGATCGGTTCGTGCCGTCGGAGGCCGGCGGCTTGCCGGCCGTGATCGACTCCTCGGACTCGGCGGGCACGTAGCCGTGCTCGGTGACGATCTTGAACGTGACGTCGCGAAGCTCCTTGTGACCGAGCTGTTCCGTCTTCTGCAGCCGGTACCACACGAAGGAATCCTTCACGTCGACGAACTCGATCGGCGTCGCCTGATTCTTGGCGTTCCAGTTGTTGATTGCGTCGTCGAGCCACGCCGGGATCGACGCGGCGTGGCAGGGCCAAGCGAAAAACCCCGCGATCAGCAGAAACCCTGCGAGACGTCTGCTCATCGAAGCCTCCTCGACCGACGCGAAGCGCGTCGCGGGGGCTCAAATCTAATGGAGGGAGACACCCGCTGGCAAGGCGGGCGTAAGATGACCGGCGCATGCCAGCCCTTCCGACGATCTTCTTCGGGCACGGCAACCCGCTGAACGCGCTGATGGACAACGAGTACACGCGGGCGTGGCGCCGCATCGGCGGAAGCCTCCCCCGCCCGACCGCCGTCCTCTCGATCTCAGCCCACTGGTTCGTGCCCGGGACCGGAGTGACGATCGGCACCAGCCCGCGCACGATCCACGACTTCGGAGGATTCCCGCAGGAGCTGTATCGCGTGAGATACCCGGCCCCCGGCTCTCCCACGCTGGCGCGCCGCGTCCGGGATCTCCTGGCTCCGATTCCGGTCACGCTCGACGAGACGTGGGGGCTGGACCACGGCACCTGGTCGGTGCTGCATCACGTGTATCCGGCCGCGGACATCCCCGTCGTGCAGCTGAGCATCGACGAATCGCGACCCGCGAGCTTTCACCTCGAGATCGGCCGGCGCCTGGCGGCGCTGCGGGACGAGGGGATCCTGATCGTCGGGAGCGGCAACATCGTCCACAACCTGCACGCGTACGCGTGGGGGCGCCATGCGGCCGAGGCGTACGACTGGGCCGTGCGGTTCGAGGAGCGCGCGCGAGGGATGATGATCGCGGGCGAGATCGCTCCGCTCGTCTCGTACGAGAAGCTCGGGGTCGAGGCTCAGCTTTCGATCCCGACGCCCGACCACTACCTTCCGTTGCTCTACGTGCTGGGCACCCGGCAGGAGGGGGAGCCCGTCTCGTTCCCCGTGCAGGGCGTGGACGGAGGCTCGATCTCGATGCTCGCGGTCCGCGTGGGGGCCGAGGCCGTCTAGAATCGGGCGCGATCTAGGACGACCGTTCGCGCTCGGGCGCCCGGGAAACGGTCGTCGCGGCTTCCGGGCGCTGCCGGCGCACCGTCCGGTAGGCCTCCTCCGCGGTCCGAGCCATGGCCGGACCGTCGCGGTGACGGGCGACCTTGACCGGAGGGAACCTCCGGAGCCGCTCGATCACATGGTCGATCTCCGCCTCCGAGAGCCGGTCGCACGCGGCGTAGATGCCCTCGGGCCCCTCCTCGAGCGCGTTGTGCCGATCGAGGATCGAGCGGATCTCGTCGAGGATCGACGGATCCGGGGTCGGGACGAGCAGCAGCGCGAGCGCGCCGTGATCTTCGTGCAAGGAGGCGATCATCGGCAGCGCGATTCCCCCGTTCCCCTTCCGGCTCGCGGGAAACAGCACCTTCTCCTCCATCCCGATGTGGCGGAGTAGACCCTCGCGGAATTGCGCGTAGGCAACGCCCGCAATCGTCCCGTGCGGGGTAACGGCCTCGGCCATCAGGCGCTCCAACCGGTCGTGGTCGGCGGCGAGAAACGTGAAGATCCTTCCTTGCGCTCTCACAAGTGGAGAATCTACTCCACGCCGGCAAGGATCAGCACCCACGTCGTTCCGAAGAGCTCCCAGGAGGCGAGCTTCGTCTCCGACTCGCCGGTGAGCGCCGCGTGAAACGGCTGCGTGACCGACACCACGCCGGATTCGGGACTGCGCGACGCTTCGCTCGCGATCTCGAGAATGCCGCGCAGCTCGCGGGGGCCACCGTCCCGCCCCGGCACGACGACCGCGCGCACCGTCCACGAAGGACGCGAGGTCTTGACGATCAGCTCGCCGTCGTCCGTGAGGGTATATTCCGGGAGGTTTCCCGTCTCCGTGATCTCGGCAATCTCGCCGACGGTGCTCACCAGGTGCGGCTCGGCGCGAACCTCGCGACGGCCGGCGAAGTCCACCGCCTCGATGCGGAAGTGAAGATCGACGGGCTCCCCGGTGCGCACGTCGGGCACCCCGCGCGCGTGCCGCCCGGAGGGTTGCTTGCAGGTGATCCGGAACGCGGCGGGCCCACCCGCGCGGCTCACGTTCAGATCGGCCATCCGCGCGATCGCATCGAGCGCCGTGCCGAGCGGGACGTACTCGAGCGAGATCGAGATCCTTCCCGTGACGCACGGATCGATGTCTCCGCGGACACCCGTCGCTTCGAATAGCGTTTGGAGGACCTTTGCGGTCGGGGCATCGTCGAAATGAAGCGATACCGGGCTCATCCCGGGGTCCGAGGCTCGTCCTGCGGCGGGCGCGGCGGCAACCGAGGCGGTCGAAGCGAGCAGGGCCACAAGCACGATCGGTCGCAAGGAATTCATTGTGGAGTCTCCTTCGCGGGGCCCGACGGGCCCGGGCGATAGCTGATCTTCAGATACATCGGGCGCCCGTGCGGTCGATCGGTTCGAACCGCGAACATCGTCATCTTGCGCTCGGCATCGTCCGCGGGGGCGGGCGGAACGACGGCGCCGGTGACGATCGGGGGAGCGCTTGGTGCCGGGACCCCCGACACGGCCGAGGGCGCCTGCGCCGTGAGTGGGCTCGTTTCTTCCGGCTGACTCCTCCTTGGCGAAGGCTGCTGCGCAGGCGGCGGTGCAGGCACTGGAGTCTCGCGTGCCGGCGCTTGCCGTATCGCTGCCGGACGCTTCCAGTCGGGCACGGGCTGCGGCGTCGGCGGGGGCACTGACGCGACGATCTTGGGCGGTTCCGGAACCGCCGAGGCGGGCGCAACCTCCGGCCGCGGCTTGGCCGGCAGGAGCGCGACGATCACGGCCGCCGCGGCGGCGGTCACCAGGAGTATCGCGGCCACGCGGGCATGCCGGCCGCGGCGCGCGCGCGATGCCATGGCCGCACCGAGCTCCGCGGCGATGCGCGACGCGGTGACGCCGGGAAGCGTCTCGTCGAGCAGGTAGCCGCCGACTCGGAGCTCGTCTACGGCATCCATGTCACTCGGTGGACGGTGAGAGCCATCGGGCATCTCCCACTCCTTTCTTCGGCTCGCTGAGCATCGCCTGAAGGCGCCGGTGCGCGTCGTAAAGCGCGGTGCGGACGGCACCCGCGCCGCAGTCGAGAATCCGCGCCGTCTCCTCGACCGACAGCCCGAGGCCGATCCGGAGGATGAACACCTCTCGCGGGCGGTCGGGAAGGTCCGCCACGGCGCGATGAAGCGCCGCCCTGCGCTCCGCGGAGATCGCCGCATCGTCGGGTGCCGTCGCGGGGGCGTAAGACCAGTCGGGGAGCATGCCCTCGAACCGCCGGCGGCGATGCCGGTCGGCGGCGCGCCGACGCGCGACCTCGAACAGCCAGGTCGTGATCCGTCCCTTCCGCGCGTCCAGCTCCGCCGCTCCCGCAAGGAGCGCCAGGAACGTCTCCTGCACGATCTCCGCGGCGTCGTCCCTCCGGCCGGTCATGCCGAGCGCCACGCGGAAGACGAAATCCCTGTGACGCGTGAACAGCTCCGCGATCGCATCGCGGCTGCCCTTTCGCACGGCTTCCACGAGTTCGTCGTCCGAGCTCACACCGGGGGCTCCCATCGGATGAATCGTACGACCGGTGCGTTCGTCAGGACGGACCGACGCGGTGCCGTGAGAGAATTCGCGGCCATGCGTCGCCGCGGGGCCGTGTTCTCCCTTTTCGCCGTTCTCGCGTGGGCTGTGCTCCGGGCGGAGGCTCCGGAATTCAGCGACATGCGCTGGCGACTGCTCGGCCCGTTCCGTGGCGGCTGGGCGACGGTCGCGCGCGGCGTGCCCGGGGATCCGGCGACGTTCTACTTCGGCTCTGCCGACGGGGGCGTCTGGCGCACGCGCGACGCGGGACTCACCTGGCAACCTCTGTTCAACGACCAATCGAGCGCGTCGATCGGCGCGCTGGCGATAGCCCCGAGCGATCCCAAGGTCATCTGGGTCGGCACGGGCCAGAAGCAGTTGCGATGGGACGTCGTCGACGGCGACGGCGTTTACCGATCCGTGGATGGCGGCGCTCACTGGTCCCACGTAGGACTCGAGGCCACGCGGCACATCGGCGGGCTCTGGGTCGATCCCCGGAATGCCGACGTCGCGATCGTGGCCAGCCTCGGCCATGTCTTCGGGCCGAACCCGGAGCGCGGCCTCTACCGGACCACCGACGGCGGGAAGCACTGGGCTCACGTTCTCGATCGCGGGCCCGACGTGGGCGCCGCGGACATCGCGGGGGATCCCGGCGAGCCCGACGTCCTCTATGCATCGCTCTGGGAGGTCCGGCGGCGGCCGTGGCTCGATTACTACCGCCCCGCGGTGGGCCCGGGCAGCGGCATCGTGCGCTCGACCGACGGCGGAGCCACCTGGCGCAGCGCCGGAACGAAAGGGTTTCCCGAAGGGCCCCTCGGGCGGATCGATCTCGCCGTGTCGCCGGGAAGCAGGGGGAAGCGTGTCTACGCGACGATCGCGAAGGAGCGTGGCGGAGGGCTCTACCGCTCGGACGACGGCGGCGAGAGCTGGCTCCTCGTCAACCCCGAAGGTGATCTCGCCTCGTCGTACACGAGCGGCATCACGCCGGATCCGTCCGATCCCGACGTGCTCTACGTCATGGGCCGGTCGATAAGGATCACGCGCGACGGCGGGAAGACGGTGCGCGTCGCCAAGGGATCGCCGGGCGGGGACGACTATCACGATCTCTGGATCGACCCCTCGAACCCGCGGCGCATGATCTCCGCATCCGACCAGGGCGCGTCGGTCACCGGAAACGGCGGGGCCACCTGGAGCAGCTGGTACAACCAGCCGACGGGGCAGTTCTACCGCCTCGGCGTGGACGACCGGTTCCCCTACCGGGTCTATTCCGGCCAGCAGGATTCCGGCTCGGTCGCGATCCTCTCGCGAAGCGACTACGGCCAGCTCACCTTCCGCGATTGGCATCCGGTGGGCGCCGACGAGCGAGACGCGGACCTCCCCGATCCCGTCGATCCCGGCGTCGTCTACGGCGCGGGGCTCGGCGGGAGGCTCTCGCGCTGGAACGCGCGCACCGGCGAGGTGCAGAACGTCTCGCCCGTGCCCTACTCGCCGTACGGCGCGCGCCCGCGCCCCGGGATCGATCGTTTCGCCTGGATCACGCCGCTCGCGATCTCTCCCCGGCCTCCGCACGCCATCTACCTGGGGTCTCAGTTTCTGTATCGCTCGCTCGACTCCGGAGCCCGCTGGGATCGCGTCAGCGCCGACCTCACGGGCGCGGACCCCGCGGCGCGCGGCTGCGAGGGGGACGTGACCGTCGATCACGCCACGGCTTGCGGCTTCGGCGTGATCTTCACCATCGCTCCGTCTCCCGCGACCGACGGCGTCGTCTGGGTCGGGACCGACAACGGCCGCGTGCTCGTCACGCGCGACGACACGAGGACGTGGAGCGACGTCAGCCCCCCCGGGATCGGGGATTGGACGAAGGTCAACACGATCGACGCGTCGCCGGCGGAACCCGGGACCGCGTACGTCGCCGCCGATCGGCACCGGCTCGACGACTTCCGGCCGATGGCCTATCGCACGCACGACTTCGGAGCCCACTGGACCGACATCGCGAGAGGACTGCCCGGCGGATGCTGGGTCGGTGTCGTGCGCGTCGATCCCAAGCGCGCGGGACTCCTGTACGCCGGCACGAACCGCGGAGTCTGGGTCTCGTTCGACGACGGCGATCACTGGCGGAGCTTGCAGGAGAACCTCCCGACCACCGGGATCAACGACCTGCGCGTGCACGGAGACGACCTCCTCGTGGCCACGCAGGGGCGGGCGCTGTGGGTGCTGGATCAGATCGCACCACTGCGGGCGCAGGGTACCGAGAATGCCGACACGCCGACGTTGATCCCTCCAAGCGTCGCGTACCGCCTCCGGGCGAACCAGAGCAAGGACACGCCCCTTCCGGCGGAGGAGCCGCGCGGCGAGAATCCGCCGCCCGGAGCGGTCCTCGATTACGTCCTTCCCCAGGGGTTCACCGGCGAGGTCGCGTTGACGATCCTCGATGCGTCGGGCCGTTCGGTGCGGAGATTCTCGACGGAGGATCCGAAGCCCAAGTCCGACAAGGCCCCGTACTTCGGCGAGCCATTCCTCGGGGAGGAGCCGCGCCTCTCGAGGGCGCCCGGCCATCACCGGTTCGTCTGGAACCTGCGCCTCGATCGCCCCGAAGCGCTCGGAGAGCGTTACTCGATCGCAGGAATTCCGGGCCGGCCGACGCCGGTCGAGCCCGAAGGTCCGCTCGTCCTTCCAGGACGGTACCGCGTGCGGCTGACCGCGGGCAGCGCCGTGTCGGAGCAGAGCCTCGACGTCGTCCTCGATCCCCGGTCGAACGCCACCCCGGACACCCTCGCGCGACTCCTCGCTGTCCAGCGCGCCGCGATCGACGCCCTCGCCCGATCCGCACGCCTCGAGCGGGAGCGCTCGGCGGCGGACGCGGCGATCGGCAAGTCCGGCTCGGGGCCGACCCGCAAGTCGCTCGAGTCCCTCGGGTGGTCTCACGATGAAAGCCCGGCGCATGCGAACGCGCTGCTCGCGGAGCTGGAGACCGACCTCGAGAACACCGACGCGGAGCCGACCGGGCCCCAGATCGCCACGCTCGCGCGATTGGAGCGCGACGTCTCGCTGTACGAGAGCCGCTGGAACGCATTCCTCGCCGGCCCGTACGCGTCGATCGCGCGACGTCGGGACCGACCGTTCCGCGCCGATTTCTCGGTGCCGCGAGAACGCCTCGCCACCGCCGGACGCAATCCCTACTTCGTGCTCGAGCCCGGCTACCGGCTCATCTTCGCCCATGGGCGCGCGACGCTCACGGTCACGGTTCTCGACGAGGAGCAGCTCGTCGACGGGATCAAGACCCGGGTCGTGGAGGAGCGCGAAGAGTCTGGGGGACGTCTCGTCGAGGTCTCGCGGAACTACGTCGCGATCGACACCGCGGGCGGAGACGTCTACACCTTCGGAGAGGACTCGCGGAGCCGATCGAAGAGCGGCGCGGAGTCCCGCGAGGGCTCATGGCTCGCGGGTGAGCACGGGGCGAAATACGGCCTGATGGTACCGGGCGCGATCCGGGTGGGCGACCGCTTCTACCAGGAGCAGGCTCCCGGCGTCGCGATGGACCGGGCCGAGATCGCCTCCACGGGCGAAACCGTGAAGGCACCGGCCGGAACGTTCGAGAATTGCGTGACCGTGGAGGAGACCTCGCCCCTCGAGACGGGCCGGAGCCGCAAGGCCTACGCTCCCGGCGTCGGTCTCGTGCGGAACGACGAATTCCTCCTCGTCGCGATCGAGAGAGACGGCGTCGAGCAGGTCTGGGTCCCGTCGGGCTCGTTCACGATGGGAAGCGACGAGGCCTCGATCGCGGCGGTGCGCGCCGCGCACCCGCCGAAGTGGGTCGAGCGAGAGCTGGCGAGCGAGCAGCCCGCCCACCGGGTGACGCTGACGCACGGCTTCTGGATCGACAAGAACGAGGTGACCAACGCGGCATTCCAGCGCTTCGTCGAGAGCGGCGGGTACGCGACTCGCGCCTTCTGGTCGGACGCCGGCTGGGCGTGGCGGGAGAAGCAGGACGTCACGAAACTCCCTCTTCCCTGCGTCGGGACGGAGCCGGATCGTCCCCGGCGATGCGTCACCTGGTACGAGGCCGAGGCGTTCGCCGCCTATCGCGGAGGCCGGCTTCCGACCGAGGCGGAGTGGGAGTACGCGGCCCGCGGACCCCGGTCGTCCGTCTACCCCTGGGGGAGCGCGTTTGACCCGAGCCAATGCAATGTCGTCGGAACCGACGGTCCGGTCGCGGTCGGGCGGTATCCGCGCGGCGCGAGCTGGGTTGGAGCGCTCGACATGGCCGGAAACGCGATGGAATGGGTTACGGACTGGCTCGACGTCGGCTACTACTCGCGCTCCCCCGAGCTCGACCCGACCGGTCCGTCCACGGGTACGATCAAGGTCGAGAAGGGAGGCTGGTGGGGCAGCAACCCGTTCGTCGCGCGCAGCGCCTACCGGCATTTCGAGGACTCGCCGGACTACGGCGACAAGCACATCGGATTCCGGGTCGTCGTCCCCTAGTGTTTGGGGACTCTGCCTTATTCCTTTCCTGGATATTCCCTTTCTTCTTGCTCGGCTCCCCGGATACCGCCTCGCTGCGAAGAATAGGGAATATCCAGGAAAGGAAAAAAACAGAATGTCTCCAAGCTAGCGCGCGTCGACCTTCGCTTCCTTGCGCCGGGCCGTCGCGCTCTTCCCGAAGAGCGCGAGCATCCGGCGCCACGCCTCGCGGAACACCAGCGCGAACCCGATCGCCGGAAGGAAGATCACGAACAGGAATCCCATCGCGGGTCCGAGAACCAGCAGCGCCACCGTCGGGACCCGGAGGTAACGCTCCCCCTCCCCGGTGGGGAGGATGGCTCCGTCGCTCCGATGGAGGTGGATGTCCCACGTTTTCGGGTTGAAGTAGAAGCCCGCCTTCGCCGCTTCGCCTGCTTTCCGGGTGATCATGGCGTCCTCCTCGTGATGGTCGTTTCTTCGTCCTTGCACGCAAGAAGTTAGGACCGCGAGACGCCGTCCTCCATCCGGAAACCGCCCGCCTTCCCGGGAAAAGTTTCCCGACTTAGCCGGATTTGAACGACCGATGAATCTGGCGATTCCCGGTTGGGGAAAAAGACAACACCGGTTTTGACCGGTCTGTCGCGAACTCCTACGCTTCCCTCCACTCGAGGATCGACCATGGTGCGCCCCGGAGAGCCTTCCGATGCGCGCGCCGCCGCCGGCGCCCCTGTCACGGCGCCCCCCTGGACGCGGCGGATCGGCGTGCGGCTCACAGCACTCGTCGCCGTCACCACGTTCGGAACGATCGCGCTCGCGGTCGTCCTGGCGCTTCGCGCGCAGGAGCGGGACCTGATCGACCAGGCGGTCGCCGGGGCCGCTCTGTTCGGTGACAGCATCACGCGCGCCACGCACGATCAGATGCTCCGCGGCCGCAAGGACGAGGCGTACCGGGTGATCCACGAGATCGGAAGCCTCGAGCGAATCGAGAGGGTGCGCCTTTTCAACAAGGAGGGGCGGGTGACGTTCTCGACCGATCCCGCCGAGATCGGCACGTCGATGGACGCCGGGGCCTCGTTCTGCGCCTCCTGCCACGGCACGGGGCAACCGCTTTCGGCACCTCCCGAGGCCCGGCGCTCGCGCGTGTTCCGCGCGAGCGGGCACCGCGTGCTCGGCTTGATCACGCCGATCTACAACGAGCCGGCATGCGCGGGCGCCGCGTGCCATGCCGAGGTGTCGCGCCAGCGGGTGCTGGGCGTCGTGGACGTGGGGGTCTCCCTCGCGGGGATGGACGCGGAGATCGCGGGGCTGCGCCGGAACGCGCTCGCGGTCGGTCTCGCCGTGACCGTGCTCCTCATCGGCGTGATCTACCACGCCACCCGGCGTACCCTCCTCAAGCCGGTGAAGGCGCTCGTGCGCGCGACGCACGAGATCGCCGGCGGACACCTCGACAAACCGGTGCGCGCGCGCGTCCCCGACGAGCTCGGGCTCCTGGCCGAGTCGTTCGACCACATGCGCTTGTCGCTGAAAGACGCGCGCGGCGAGATCGATGCCCTCATGAACGGGCTCGAAAAGACGGTCGACGAGCGCACGGCCGCGCTGAAACAAGCGCAGGCCCAGCTCATCCAGGGGGAGAAGCTCGCCTCGCTGGGGAAGCTGTCGGCCTCGATCGCCCACGAGATCAACAACCCGCTCGCCGGCATCCTGACGTTCGCGAAGCTGCTCGTGCGCGATCTCGAGCAGGAAACCGTCGCCCCGGAGACCCGCCGCGAGGCCGTCTCTCGCCTGAAGCTGATCCAGCGCGAGACGGAGCGGTGTAGCGCGATCGTCCGGGGTCTCCTCGATTTCGCGCGCCAGCGGCCACTCGACCTGCGCGACATCGACGTCCGGGCCGTGCTCGAGGAGTCGGTCGGTCTCGTCGCGCACCAGATCGAGATGCAGGGCCTGAGTCTCGAGAACACATTCGACGGGCACCCGGTGGTGCGCGCCGATTTCGGCCAGCTCCGGCAGGCGTTCGTCAACGTTCTCGTGAACGCCGTGGAGGCCTCGCACCGCGGCGGTTCGATCCGTGTCTGGTCGGACGCGCCGGCGGACGCGAGCGAGGCGGTGGTCGCGATCGCCGACCAGGGCTCCGGGATCGAGGAGCAGCATCTCGGCCGGATCCTGGATCCCTTCTTCACGACCAAGGACAAGGGCACGGGCCTCGGGTTATCTGTGGTGTACGGCATCGTCCAGAACCTCGGCGGACGGTTCGAGATCCAGAGCCGCCGGGGCGAGGGCACCACCGTCCGCATCCGGCTTCCGCTCGCGAGCGCCGCTCCGGCGCGCGTGGCCTGAGCGATGGGTGGGGTGGTCCTATGCTGGATCGGCGAGCAGGACGCACGCCCCGCGCTGATCGAGTCGGTCCGCGCCCACGTCAGCGGCGCGCTGCGCGAGCGCGTGCACGCCGGATTCGAGCCCGAGCGCCCGTCGGAAGCCTGGGATCCCCGCCGCGGCCAGTTCGAGAGCGGCTCGATCCTGGAGTGGCTGGCGTCGCGCCATCCCGGGGCGCACAAGGTCCTCGGCGTGACCGACGTCGACCTGTTCATCCCGATCCTGACGTTCGTGTTCGGGGAGGCGCAGCTCGGGGGGCGCACGGCCGTCGTCTCGACGGCGCGCCTCGGCGACGCGCCGTTCGTCCCGGGCGAGTCCGCGCGCATCGCGCGGCGCCTCGAGAAGGAGGCCGTGCACGAGCTCGGGCACACGTTCGGCCTCCTGCACTGCCGCGACGGCTCGTGTGCGATGGCCCGCTCGCCGAGCCTCAGGCACGTCGACGCCAAGCTCCCCGCCCTCT
>DATKHQ010000238.1:0-6202 GCA_035510175.1 Candidatus Sulfotelmatobacter sp.
GGCGTCGACGGCGCGATTCACCAGGGGTACGGCGGTCTCCTCGACGACGTTCGGATTTACAACCGCGCGCTCACCCAGGCCCAGATCCAGGCCGACATGGGAACGGCCGTGCCGACCCCAGTCCCGCCGGTGCCGGATGGAAGCTTCGGATCGCCGATGACCGCCGGCCGGGGGGCCGCCGACGGCTCCGTGATCAGCCTCGCGTGGGATGTCGCGAGCTGCGCCGGGAAGGGGTATCACACGATCTACGGGCCCCTTTCGGGCGTGAGCACCTACCAGATCTCCGGGGGCGTCTGCGGCATGGGGACCTCCGGGTCGTATTCGTGGACGGGAGTGCCCGCTGGGGATCTCTGGTTTGTCGTCGTCGCCGACGACCCGAGCGGGGTCGAGGGGTCGTGGGGCCGGCAGAGCACCGGACTTCCGATGAACGGGGCCACGCCGTCCCTGGTCTGCGGGGTAACAGGCCGGTTCAATCTGAGTAGTTGTCCGTAGTTCGCGCCAAGACAGCACCAACGCAGTCGCACTGAGAGTATCCTCGGACCACTTGGGGGCAGTCGGGGTGATTCCATGCGCACGCGATCGGTCGTGTTCGGATTGGGGATCGGACTATTCATCGCGCTCCTCGGCGCAACGCGGCTCGATGCCGCCGGCCAGATCCAGGTCTCCGGCCGCGTCCGGGTGACGCCCGTGCGCGCGCCGGAAACCGCGGCGGTCGAGGCCGTCACCCAGGCGCTCGAGGCGCGTTTCGCCCCGCCGCCGGGACAGCGGTTTCCCGATCGGCGCGTGATCTCCGTGCGGCCGCGCCCGGAGGATCCCACGCGATTCGACGCGACGATCTACGACGCGTCGGTGGAGCACGCGTTCGAGCTGACGCTCGATGCGCTGGGGCGCGAGCTCTCCCGCGAGCCGGTCCCGGGGCAGCCGGCGCGGACGCTCGCGGAGTACCTCGATGCGACGACGATCGTGCGCGAGAGCCCGGCGTTTGCCCCCGCGATCGCCGCAGGAAAGCTCCAGTTCTACGAGCCGATGCCCGCGGTGACCGTGGACGCCTCCGGGCGCCGGCTCGTCAACGTCGGCCTCGTGTCGCAGCCGGTCGCTGCGAGCGTCCTCGAGAGCAACGAGATCGTCTCGGTTCACGTCTCGAGCGCCACGATCGTCCGATATCCCGCCCAGGCCCCCGACACCTCGCGCGCCGGCCTCGCATCGTGCGGCCCGGGAACGTCCGACTGCAGCGCGACCGTGGGAACGTGCGCCTACTACCAGATCTCGTGGCCGCAGAGCCAGCCGGTCTGGAAGCTGAACATCCGGCACCCGAAGTGCACGCAGTCGGTGCAGAACGACGGCACCGGCCTCGAGCTGACCGACGTCTACTACAAGGGCCGGCTGATCCTGAAGCGAGCCGAGATGCCGGTCCTGAACGTCAAGTACGCCAACAACACCTGCGGGCCGTACCGCGACTGGCTGTATTCCGAGGACTGCTTCCAGGCCACCGGCAACGATGTTCCCAGCTCGGGCTCGGGGATCCGGATGGCCACGAGCGCCCCGTCGACGCTCTGCGAGTCCGGCAACGACGCCGGGAACTTCCGCGGGGTCGCGATCTACGACCAGGGGGACGCGCTCTGGCTGGTGACCGAGTCGTACGCGGGGTGGTACCGGTACGACATGGAGTGGCGGCTGCACCTCGACGGCACGATCGAGCCGATCTTCGGCTTCGGGGCCACGACGAACAACTGCACCTGCAACCTCCACGTCCACCACGCGTACTGGCGGTTCGAGTGGGCGATCGACGCCACGATCAGCGGCGGGACCGACGATCCGTCCACGGGCATCGACACGCTGGAGAGGCGGCGCGCCGGCACGCAGAGCACCTACGACCCGATCTCGACCGAGGCCACCTTCGTCCGGCCGACGTCGAGCCCGGCCTCCGACTGGTGGCGCGTCAAGAATCCCCAGTCTGGCAACGGCTACCTGATCGAGCCCGGCACGCTCGACGGGAGCGCCTCCGGGGATTCCTGGGGGAAGTGGGACGTCGCCGCACTCGCCCTGAACCCGAACGAGATCAACGATCCCAACACGGACGAGAGCATCGAGATCTCGCCCTGGCTCAACGGGGAAGCGCTCGGGGCGACCAAGCGCCTCGTGACCTGGTACCACGCCAGCTACACGCACAACGACCCGGGGGGCACCGGGGAGCCGTGCGAGCTCGTCGGCCCCACGCTCGTCCCGATCGTCGGCGACACGACACCGCCGGGGCCGCCGTCGAATCTCACCCCGTCGATCTCCCCCGGCACCGTGGTGCTCAGCTGGGGCGCCGCGTCCGACAACGTCGGGGTGACCCAGTACAACGTCCACCGCTCGACGACCTCGGGCTTCACTCCTTCGTCGCAGAACAAGATCGGGCAGACGGCCGCGACGACCTACACGGACTACCCTCCCGGCGTCGGCACCTACTACTACCTGGTGACCGCGCAGGATGCCGCCGGCAACGTCGGCAATCCGTCCAACCAGGCGACGGCGACCCTCACGAATCCCGGAGTGCCGGACCTCACGCTGACCAAGACGCACACCGGCGCGTTCGCGCAGGGACAGCACGGGGCGACGTACACGCTCACCGCGACGAACTCCGGCACGGGATGGACCGCGGGAACCGTGACGGTGGCCGACACGCTCCCCACCGGACTGACGGCCACGGCGTTTTCGGGCGCCGGGTGGACCTGCGGCCTGAATCCGGCGTCGTGCAGCCGGAGCGACGCCCTCGTCCCGACCGGGGCCTATCCACCTCTCACGCTGACCGTCGACGTCGCGGCCAACGCCCCGTCGAGCGTCACGAACGTCGCCACGGTGAGCGGCGGCGGCGAGACCAATACCGGGAACGACCAGGCGCCCGATCAGACCACGATCACCCCGCCGCCGGCGACGATCACGCTCGTGCAGCACGCCTCGAAGGACGCCGGGGTGACGACCTCCTCATCGCTCGCGTTCCCGTCGGGAAACGCGGCGGGCAACTGGATCGCGGTGGCGATCCGCGCGGGGAATCCCGGACAGGTGTTCACCGTGACGGACAGTCACAACAACACGTACAAGCGCTCCGCGCAGCTCAATCAGACCGTCGACACGGCGTCCCTCGCGCTCTACTACGCCGAGGGAGTTCCCGCGGGAGCGAACACGGTGACCGTGTCCGCATCGCTGACCGGCGGGACGCTCCGGTTCGAGATCTTCGAGTACTCCGGCGTGGCGACCGCGTCCTCGCCCGACGGGACACCCACGATGAGCGAGGGGACCGGTACCTCGGCCAACAGCGGCCCGACGACGACCTCGGTCACGGGCGACCTGGTCGTGGGATTGATCACGACCTCGAGCGGCTCGGCGCTGACGGCCGGCAGCGGGTACACGATCGAGGAGGGCGTGCCGGCCTCCCCCGGCACGAAGCTCGCCCAGGAGGACCTCCGGCAATCGAGTCCCGGCGCGATCGCGGCCACGGCGACGCTTGGCACGGGTCAGGGCTGGGGCGCTCTCGTCGCCGCGTTCAAGGCGGCGAGCGGAGGCCCGGCCGCGCCCGACATGACGCTCTCGAAGTCACACTCCGGCGCGTTCACGCAGGGGCAGCACGGCGCCGTCTACACGCTCATCGCGACCAATTCGGGTTCGGGGAGCACGACGGGAACGGTGACGATGACCGACACGCTCCCGGCCGGCCTGACGCCGACCGGCGCCTCCGGCACCGGGTGGTCGTGCAGCGTCACCGCGCCCTCGTGCTCGTGCTCGCGCTCGGACGCGCTCGCCGCGGGGGCGAGCTACCCCGCGATCACGCTGACCGTCGACGTCGCCGCGAACGCTGCGTCGAGCGTGACCAACGTCGCCACGATCGCCGGCGGCGGCGAGTCCAACACTGGAAACGACCAGGCGAGCGACCCGACCACGATCAACCCGCCGTCCTCGTCGTCGATCGCCCTCGTCCAGCACGCGAGCAAGGACGCCGGCGTGACGACGTCGTCCTCGCTCGCCTTCCCGTCGGCCAACACGGCGGGGAACTGGATCGCGGTGGCGGTCCGGGCGGGGAACGCCGGCCAGACCTTCACGGTCACCGACACGCAGCACAACACGTACAAGCTCGCCGCGCAGCTGAACGAGACGCTGGATACCGCGTCCCTCGCCGTCTACTACGCCGAGAGCATCGGCGGAGGCGCGAACACGGTCACGGTGTCGGATTCGATCTCCGGGGGCACGCTGCGCTTCGCGGCGTTCGAGTACTCCGGGGTCGCGGCATCGGGGTCGGCCGACGGCGCGCCCGCCATGGCCGAGGGAACCGGCACCGCGGTGAATAGCGGGTCGACGGCGACCTCGGCAGGCGGCGACCTCGTCCTGGGCGTGGTGTCGAGCTCGAGCATCTCGGGATTCACCGCGGGCGCGGGCTTCACGATCGAGGAGAACGTGCCCGCGGCTCCGAACACGAAGCTCATCGAGGAGGACCAGATCCAGTCCGGGGCCGGGCCGGCCTCCGCCACGGCGACGCTCGACGGGGCGCAGCCGTGGGGCGCGATCGTGGTGGCGTTCCGGAAGGCAGGGAGCTGACGCGGCTAGGACTGCGGCAGGTGGAGGACGATCGTCACCTCGCTCGGCCCGTGCACGCCGACGACGAGGGTCTTCTCGATGTCGGCCGTGCGCGAGGGGCCGCAGATGCTGATCATCCGGCCGGCGCCGTCGAAGCGCTCGAGCGCCTCGGCGAAGGTGGGCACGAGCGCGTCAGGGCGCGCATGGGCGGTGAGCGCGCGGGAGGCCATGATCGGCCGCAGACGCCGGTCGTCGCCGAAGAGGACGATCGCCCCCGTCTCGGCGACGATCGCATCGGCGATCACGACGGCGGCGAGACCTTCGATCCCCTCCCGCGGCCAGGCCTCGGCGGAGCCGGCCCGCCGGAACATGACGGCGCTCTCCCTCGCCGCGGCGCCGAGCCGCTCGATCATCGCCTCGAGGGCCGCCGTCCCAGGCGTCATCGCCGCATCCCCGCGCGCAGGACGCGCACGCCCCGCCGGAGCGCCGGGTGGCGGAGCACGGCGAGAAGGATCCGTCGCGCGATCGAGGCCGACGGACCGCTCCCCTGCGCCCGCCGGAAGAGCCCGACGGCCTGGCGCACGGCGGCCGGGGTCTTCCCGGACTTCCAGAGGTCCTCGCGGCGTCGGGCGATCAGTTCGCTGATCGGGATGCGGACCGGGCAGATGTCGGAACAGGCGCCGCACAGCGTCGAGTAGAACGGCGCATCGGAAGGCGTCGCCTGCGGCTCGAGGAACGGCGCGACCAGGATTCCGATCGGGCCGGGGTACACCGTCTTGTACCCGTGCCCGGAGACTTGCCGGAAGACCGGGCAGGCGACCATGCACGCGCCGCAGCGGATGCAGCGGCCCGCGTCGGCATACGGCCCCGCGACCAGATCGCGCCGCCCGTTGTCGACGAGCACGATCGTGCGGCGGACGCCGTCTCCGCCCGGCCGTCCGAGCACGTGCGTGTAGACCGTCTGGGGCTGGCCCGTGGCGGAGGCGGTCAGCACGCGCAGCAGCGGAGGGAGCTGCCGCCGGGCGCGGATCACCTTGTCGATCCCGGTGACCACCACGTTCGTCTCCGCGGACGTGCAGAAGTAGGCGTTCCCCTCGTTCTCGATGACGACGATCTCTCCCGTCTCGGCGATCAGGAAGTTGGCGCCCGAGATCCCGACGCGCGCGCCCCGCAACGGCTTGGCGAGGTGATCGATCGCCGCCCCCGCGAGCGCCTTCGGCTCCGGAGGCAACGTCCGGCCGAGGGCTCCGGAAAGGGACTGCGCGATCTCCGCCGTGCTCAGGTGGATCGCGGGCGCCGTGACGTGCGCGGGAAGCTCGCCGCGGACCTGGACGATCCACTCCCCGAGGTCGGTCTCGAAGACCGTGAACCCGAGCTTCTCCATGTGATGGCGCAGCCCGATCTCCTCGGTGACCATCGACTTCGACTTGATCACGATCTCCGGGGACTCGCCGATCTCCGCCATCACCGCGCGGCAGGCCGCCTCGCCGTCGGCGGCGCGGACGACCTTCATGCCGGAAGCCGTCGCGTTGCGCGCGAACTCTTCGACGAGCGCATCGAGGTTCTCGGTCGTCTCGCGCCGCGCCGCGGTCGCCTCGTCGCGGAAGCGCTCCCAGTCGACGCGCGCGACGACCTCCCCGCGCTTTTTCAG
>DATKHQ010000239.1:0-12397 GCA_035510175.1 Candidatus Sulfotelmatobacter sp.
TCTTCCGCCGGACGGTGCGGCGATCTTCGCGCGCGACCTGAGCCTCGAATTCGACGGCGTCCGCTGCGTGCCGCGCCTCACGCCAGACAGCGACGCGCCGGCGCAAAAGCCGTTCACACTCCGCTTCGAGGGCGAGATCCCTCCCGGGGCGGCGCACGTCACGCTCCGCGAGGAGTCGGCGATGGGAGAGATGCTCGTCGAGGCGAGAAACGAGGGCGTCGATCCGCCGGAGAGGCAATGGACGCGCGGAGGGTGGAATGCGGGCCCGTTCGTGGTCGCGGCCGCGCCGCCGATCCCCGGAATCGCGGAGACGTCCTCGCGGTACCTGGCCCTTGGATTCCGGCACATCGTGCCGGACGGGGTCGACCACATTTTCTTCGTGCTCGGTTTGTTTCTCGCGAGCCGCAAGCTCAAGCCACTGCTGATGCAGGTGACCGCCTTCACGCTCGCCCACTCGACGACGCTCGGCCTCGCGATGCTCGGCGTCGTCTCGCTGCCCTCGTCGATCGTGGAGCCGGCGATCGCGCTGTCGATCGCGTTCGTCGCGTGCGAGAACGTCTTCCGCACCGAGACCTCGCGCGCGCGAATCGCGATCGTGTTCGGGTTCGGGCTGCTTCATGGGCTGGGGTTCGCCGGAGCCTTGAGGGAGATCGGACTCCCGCGGAGCCGGTTCGTCCCCGCGTTGATCTCGTTCAATCTGGGCGTCGAGGCCGGGCAGCTCACCGTGCTCGCCGTCGCGTTCGCGCTCGTGGGCGCCTGGTTCAGCCGCCGCGCGTGGTACCGGAGCCGGGTCGCCGTCCCGGCCTCGCTCGCGATAGCCTGCGTCGGGCTCTACTGGACGTGGGTTCGTCTTCCCTGAGAATCGCCTGGCGCCCCTTGAACCCTCGGCCAGCGATCGTCACAATCATCGGATGATCGTCTGCAAGTTCGGGGGTACGTCGGTCGCGGACGCCGCAGCGCTGCGGCGCCTCGTGGGCATCGTGCAGGCGAGGCTCGACGAGGCACCGCTGGTCGTTGTGTCCGCGCTGTCGAAGATTTCCGACGAGTTGATCGCGCTGGTCCGGGAGGCGACGCAGCGCGGCGAGAGCTGCGAGGCGCGGCTCGGGGCGCTCGCCGAGCGCCACCGCGCGCTCCTCGAGGCCTGCGGATCGTCGGAGGCGGCCGGGACCGTGCGGGCGGACCTCGAGCGCGATTTCGAGGCGATCGCGTCGCAGCTGAAAGGCATCACCCTCCTCGGCGAGGCGAGCGCGTCGATCCGGGCACGCGTCGTCGGGATGGGCGAGCGGATGTCGAGCCGAATCGTGGCGGCGTGGTTTCGCGCGGCGGGGACCGAATGCCTCGAGATCGACGCGAGCGAGGTCGTGCGGACCGTCGGCCTCGACCCCGAGCGCGATCCGCCCGATCTCGAGGCGATCCGGGTGGCCGCGTCCGGAAGGATCGCTCCGCGCCTTTCTCCGGGTCGCGTCCTGCTGACTCAGGGCTTCATCGCGACCGACCCAAACGGCCGGCCGTCGCTCCTCGGGCGCGGCGGGTCGGACTATTCCGCGTCGCTGCTCGGATCCGCGCTTCGTGCGTCCCGCATCGAGATCTGGACCGACGTCGACGGCGTCCTGACCGCGAACCCCTCGATCGTCCCGCAGGCGCGGCGGGTGAAGGTCCTCTCGTTCGACGAGGCGAGCGAGTTGGCCTACTTCGGCGCCAAGGTGCTGCACCCGAGCACGCTGCTCCCGGCCGTCGACGCGGCGATTCCGGTGCGCGTCCTGAACGCGCGGCGCCCGGACGGAGAAGGAACCACGATCCTCCGGGAGGGAATTCGCCCCGCCGACGACCGCTTCGTGGTCAAGGCGATCGCCGACAAGCGCGCGATCACGGTCGTCGAGGTCACGTCGACGCGGATGCTCATGGCGCACGGGTTTCTCGCGCGCGTTTTCGAGGTGTTCGACCGCCACCGCACGCCCGTGGATCTCGTCGCCACGTCCGAGGTATCCGTGTCGGTCACGATCGACGACGAGCGGGCGGTCGAGGCGATCGCCTACGACCTCGGAGCGTTCGCGCGCGTCGAGGTCGAGCGCGGGATGGCGGTCGTCTGCCTCGTCGGCGAGGGCATGCGCGGGCGATCGGCGGTCGTGGCCGAGGTGTTCCGGGCGCTGCGCGACCGGCCCGTGAGGATGTTCACGAAGGGGGCCTCGGCTATCAACGTCAGCCTCGTCGTCGACACCGAGGACGTCGTGGCCGTGGTCGCCGGCCTCCACGAAGCTTTCTTCTCCGGCTCGCTTCCCGCCGAGGTGTTCGGCGAGGCGCACGACGAGGCCGCGCGCTCCGGGCCGTCCTCGTCCCGAGCCCCGGCCGGGCTCGCCGCGATCGCGGAGAAGAACGGGACGCCGTGCTACGTCTACGACCTGTCCGTCGTGTCGGCGCGCGCCGAGCGCGTGCGGGCCGCGTTCGGGTCGGTCGCCGGGCGCGTCTACTACGCCTGCAAGGCGAACGCGAATCGCGCCGTGCTCGAGCGCATCGTCTCCGCCGGGATCGGGATCGAGGCGACCTCCCCCGGCGAGGTGGCCCGCGCTCTCGAGGCGGGGTGCTCTCCCGAGCGGATCCTCTTCTCCGCGGCCAACGCCCGGACCGCCGAGATCGTCGCCGTGTTGCGAAGGGGTGGCATGGTCACCTTGTCCGCGCGATCGGAGATCGCCCGCGTCGGCCGCGAGGCCGCCGGTGCCTCGGTGCTCCTGCGGGTCAACGTCGGCGCGGGAGCCGGCCACCACCGGCACGTCGTCACCGCAGGGGCGCACAGCAAGTTCGGGATCCCCATCGAGGAGATCCCGCGCGCGCTCGAGGACGCCCTCGCGGCGGGATTGCGCGTGGCCGGCGTGCACTCGCACATCGGATCCGGCGTCGTCGATTCCGAGCCGCTGATCGCGAACCTGGAGGCGTTGCTCCAGCTCGCCGAGGCACACCCGGAGCTTTCGATCCTGGACATCGGCGGCGGCTTCGGGATCTCGTATCGGGACGACGAGGCGGAGCTCGACGTCGAGCGCCTCGCCGAGCGCGTTCGAGAGAGGCTCGCGAGCTTTCGGGCGCGGGCCGGCGGGAGCGCGCCCGAGATCTGGATCGAACCCGGCCGGTACCTCGTGGCACCCGCCGCGTGGCTCCTGGCGCGCGTGACCTGCCGCAAGGAATCCGGGGGTTTGGTGTTCGTGGGCGTGGACACCGGCATGAATCACCTCCTCCGCCCCGCGCTCTACGGCGCGTACCACCGGATCGAAAACCTCACCGGCCCGGGTCGTCCCATCGAGTGGGTCGAGGTCGTCGGAAACGTCTGCGAGAGCGCCGACACGTTCGCTTCCGGCCGGGCGCTCCCCCGCGCCGAGGAGGGCGACCTCCTTGCCTTTTGCGACGCCGGCGCGTACGGGTTCGTGATGGCGAGCGAGTACAACCTGCGCCCGCTTCCGCAGGAAATCGCCATGGAGCGGATCCCGTAGCGGTTTGACGGTCTCGCCCGGCGCGTGTTTCAATGCGGTCACCGGTCGAAAGGGGTCATCGTGAAGAACAAGGAATACGCGAAGGAGCTCGAGAGGCTCCATGCGGAGCTCGTGACACTCCAGGAATGGGTCGTCCACAAGGGGCTCAAGGTCTGCATCGTCTTCGAGGGGCGCGACGGCGCCGGCAAGGGTGGGACGATAAAGGCGCTCACCGAGCGCGTCAGCCCGCGCGTGTTTCGCGTGGTGGCGTTGCCGGCCCCGAGCGATCGCGAGAAGAGCCAGATGTACATGCAGCGCTACGTCCCGCATCTTCCGGCCGCGGGCGAGATCGTGATCTTCGACCGGAGCTGGTACAACCGCGCCGGTGTCGAGCGCGTGATGGAGTTTTGCACCGAGGAGCAGAGCAAGACGTTCTTGAAGGCGGTGCCTCTCCTCGAGCGCGCCATCGTCGATTCGGGAATCATCCTCCTCAAGTACTGGCTCGAGGTCACCCCCGAGGAGCAGACGCGCCGGCTCGAGCAGCGCATCAAGGATCGCCGCAAGATCTGGAAGCTCTCGCCGATGGACCTGAAGTCGTACAGCCGGTGGTTCGACTACTCGCGAGCCCGGGACGACATGTTCAAGTACACGGACTCCAGACACGCGCCATGGCGCGTCGCCGTCTCGGATGACAAGAAGAGCGCGCGCCTCAACATCATCTCGGACATCCTCGGCCGGATCCCCTACAAGAAGGCGCCGCGCCCGAAGGTGAAGCTCCCCGAGCGGCAGAAGGCGGAGGGGTACACCGAGCCCAACTACCCGTACAAGTACGTCAAGGCGCGGTACTGAAAGGGACGACCGCGCGAGCGGGGGCGATCGATCGCGACAGCGCCGCCGCAATCGCGCGGAGATCGGTCATCATCGCGTCGAACCCGTCGAAGGTCAGGCTCTGCCGTCCGTCACTTTCGGCCCGGGACGGATCGGGGTGGACCTCGACGATGAGCCCGTCCGCCCCGGCCGCGAGGCCCGCCCGCGCCAGGGCCGGCACCAGCTCGCGGCGGCCGGCGGCGTGGGACGGATCGACGATCACGGGAAGATGCGTCCGCTCGCGCAGGACCGGGATCGCGCTCACGTCGAGGGTGTTCCGGGTCGCCGTCTCGAAGGTCCGGATGCCGCGCTCGCACAGGATCACCCGGGGGTTCCCCGCGGAGACGACGTACTCCGCCGCGAACAGGAGCTCGTCGACCGTCGCCATCATGCCCCGCTTGAGCAGCACGGGACGGTGCTGGCCCCCGACCGCGCTCAGGAGCCGGAAGTTCTGCATGTTGCGCGAGCCGATTTGAAGCAGGTCGGCGTGCCGCGCCACGAGATCTACGTCCTCGGGTGCCACCACCTCGGTGACGACCGGAAGCCCGGTCTCGCGGCGGGCGTCGGCGAGCAGCGCGAGGCCCTCCTCGCCCAGCCCCTGGAAGCCGTAGGGCGACGTGCGCGGCTTGAACGCGCCGCCACGCAGCATCCGCCCCCCGGAGCGCGCGACGGCCCGGGCGGCGCTCATGATCTGCTCCGCGGATTCGACCGCGCAAGGGCCCGCGATCACGATCACCTCCGCTCCGCCGATCGTGACGTCGCCGACCTTGACCCGGGTCGCGCCGGGATGGTGCTCGCGCGAGACCATCGGGTAGGGCGGGGCGACGGCGCGGACCTCCTCGATGCCCGCCATCCCGCGAACGCGCGATTCGATCCCTTGGGCGTCCGGGCCGATCACGCCGACGAGCACGCGCCCGTCCGACTCGCTGACCTGCACGCGGAACCCCTCCGATTCGAGGAACCGGACGATCTCCGCCTTCTCCCGAAGGGCACACTCTCGCGTCAGCACCAGGATCATGGGACCCTCATCGATTCGAGAAATGCCGCGGGATCGCCGCCGGACTCCACGATCTCCATCAGCCGGCTCCCGATCACGACCCCGTCGGCGTGCGTTCCGATCGCCGCCACCTGCGCGGCCGTGCGAATTCCGAACCCCGCGATCACGGGAACCGGCGACACGGCGCGAACGCCGTCGAGGTAGGCGGCGAGCGCGCCGCCTGCCGCGACGTCGCCTCCCGTGGTTCCTTCCACCGTGACCGCGTAGACGAATCCCCGGCTCTCCGCGCAGATCGCTCTCGTGCGAGCAGGCGGCGTGACCGGCGTCACCAGGTGCACGAGAGCCATGCGGTAGCGCTCCAGCGCCGGGCGGAACGGAACCGCTTCCTCGGGAGGCAGGTCGGGGACGATCAAGCCGGAGACTCCCGCATCGCTCGCCGCGGCGGCCAGCTCGTCCCATCCGAACGCCAGCAACGGATTCAGGTAGCTCATCAGGAGCACCGGACAAGCCGGACGCGCGCGCAAATTGCCTAGGCCACGCAGGAGCCTGGCGAGACTCATCCCGCCCTCGAGAGCGATCCGGCTCGCGCGCGCGATCGTCGCCCCGTCGGCGACCGGATCGGAGAACGGAACACCGATCTCGAGAGCGTCCGCAGCCGAGGCGACCCTCGGGAGAAGCTCGAAGAAGCGCTCGGCGGTCGGGAATCCCGCTGTCAGGTACGCGACGATCGCGGGTCGTCCGGGGCGGGCCGCGACACGGATCGCGGTCTCGATGGCGGTTTCTCCTGCGGCCAGTCCGCTCACGACCGCCTCCCCGCGCGCGGCATGCCACCGATCGCTTCGAGGTCCTTGTCCCCGCGCCCGGAGAGGCCGACCAAGATTCGCGCTTGCGGGTGGGCCGACGCGTATCTCCTCGCACCGGCGAGCGCGTGCGCCGACTCGAGCGCGGGGAGGATCCCCTCCGACGCGCAGCACTCCGCGAGGGCGGCGACCGCCTCGTCGTCGGACGCCGTCACGTAGACGACCCGGCCGATCTCCCGCAACAGCGCGTGCTCCGGGCCCACGCCGGGGTAGTCGAGCCCCGCCGAGATCGAGTGCGTCTCGACCACCTGGCCGTCGTCGTCCTGGAGGAGCAGCGAGTAGCTCCCGTGGAGCACGCCGGGACGCCCGTGGACCAGAGTCGCGGCGTTCTCCCCGGCGCGCGCCCCGCGCCCTCCCGCCTCGACGCCGACCAGCGTCACGTCGCGGTCGGCGAGGAACGGATGAAACAGCCCGATCGCGTTCGAGCCGCCGCCGACGCACGCGAAGACGGCGGAGGGAAGCGCTTCGGCGCGCTCGAGGAACTGCCGGCGCGCTTCCCGGCCGATGACGCACTGGAGCTCGCGGACGAGCCACGGGTACGGGTGGGGCCCCACGGCGGATCCGAGCAGGTAGTACGTGTCGCGCGGATGCGCGACCCAGTCGCGCATCGCCTCGTCGATGGCTGCCCGCAGCGTCCGGTCGCCGCTGTCGACGAGCCGGACCTCCGCCCCGAGCCGGCGCATCCGGTCGACGTTGGGTCTCTGCCGCTCCGCATCCACGGCGCCCATGAAGACGACGCACGGCAGTCCCACGCGCGCGGACGCCGCGGCCGCCGCGACGCCGTGCTGCCCCGCGCCCGTCTCGGCAATGATGCGGGACGCGCCGAGCCTTCGTGCGAGCAGCGCCTGGCCGATCGCGTTGTTGATCTTGTGCGCTCCGGTGTGCGCCAGGTCCTCCCGCTTGAGCCAGATCTCGCCCCCCCACGCGGTGGAGAGCCCGGCGGCGCGCGTGAGCGGCGTCGGGCGCCCGACCCACTCCGCCAGCTCGCGGTCGAGCCGCGCGCGGAAAGCCGGGTCGGACAGCGCCTCGCGCGCGCCCGCCTCGAGCGCCGCGAGGGCGGGCACGAGCGTTTCCGCGACGAAGCGCCCGCCGAACGGACCGAACCGGCCGCGGGCGTCGGGCAGGCGCCCGGCGAGCAGATCGGCGAGGTCACGCTCCGCGTCGATCGCGGCGTCGAGCGGCGTCGCGCGCGCGGTCAACGGGCGCCTCCCGTCACGTTCGCCCGCCGCCCCGCCGAGATCATGTCGCGCGCGAGCGCTGCTGGGTCCGCGGCGCGCATCAGCGCCGTCCCGACGAGGACCGCGGCGTAGCCGAGCGCCACGGCATGCTCCACATCGGCCGGCACCTCGGTCCCGCTCTCGGCGACGACATAGGATCCGGCCGGAAACGCGGGTCGGAAGCTTGCGAGTCGTCCGCGATCGACCTTCAGCGTGTCGAGATCGCGGGCGTTGACTCCGAACAGGATCTGTCCATCGGGATCGCCGCCTGCGGCCTCCACCGCCCGCCGTGCGTCGTCGCCGTCGAAGCATTCCAGGAGCACGAACATTCCGGCGTCGCGCGCGGTCCGGATCATCGCCGCAAGCCCCACCCGGTCATGCAGCCGAACGATGAGGAGAATGCCGGACGCACCGGCGGCGCGCGCTTCGAGCACCTGGTAGGGATCGACCAGGAAGTCCTTGCGCATCACCGGGACGGGCACGGCGCCCGCCACCGCGGACAGGTGGGAGAGATCGCCGCCGAACCGGTCGGGCTCGGTGAGCACCGAGATCGCCGCCGCTCCCGCGGCGGCATACGCCTCGGCGCGCGAGACGAGGCCCGGTATCGAGCCGGATGCGAGGCGGCCCGACGCGGGCGATGCCGGCTTGATCTCGGCGAGGAGGTCGAACCCCTCGGGACTCGGTCGCAGCGGCCGCGTCGGGGGTGCGCTCGCGAGGCGCCGCTCCAGCGCGCGAAGCGGTGCGCGCGCCCGGGCCTCCGCCGCACGCGCCGCGCTCGACCGGATCATCGTCTCGAGGAACGCGCTCACGGGTGCGAGGTCTCCACGAGGGCTTCGAGAAGCCTCGCCGCGCGACCGTCGTCGATCGCCGCCGCCGCGGCCTCGGCGGCGTCGCGAGGCGGTCCGACACGCCCGGTGACTTGCAGCGCGAGTGCCGCTCCCAGGACGAGCGCGTCGCGGTGCGCCCCGGGCTCACCGCCGAGCGCGTGGCGGAGGGATTCCGCATTCTCGCGGGGACCCGCGCCCGCGAGATCGGCGGGCGCGCAGGACGGAACCCCGTACGCCGCGGGGTCGCGCACCTCCGTCACGACACGGCCGGGACGGGCGTCGTGCAGCGTGAATGGACCGATCGGTGTCGCCTCGTCCCATCCGCCGGCCCCGTGGACGACGTACGCGCGCTCGACCTCCATCCCGGCGAGCGTGTGCGCCAGCAGCTCGGCGGCGGCTTCGCTGTAGGCCCCCACCACCAGGTGAGCCGGTGCCGCGGGGTTCGTGACCGGGCCGAGGAGATTGAAGATCGTCCGGACGCCCAGCGCGCGGCGCACCGGAGAGATCGCCCGCATCGCGGGATGGAATCGCGGGGCGAACAGGAACGTGAAGCCGGTCCGTGCGAGGCAGGCTCCGGCGGAGGCCTCGTCGAGGTCCATGCGCATCCCGAGCGCCTCGACGACGTCGGCGCTCCCGCACCGGCTGGATACCGAGCGGTTGCCGTGCTTGGCCACTTGCAGCCCGCAGGCCGCGGCGAGAAGCGCCGATCCGGTCGAGAGGTTGAGGCTTCCCGAGCCGTCGCCTCCCGTGCCCACGATGTCGAGGAGCGGCGCGCCGCCGGGAATGCGCGGCCGCAGCGCCAGGGCCCGCATCGCCGATGCGCATCCGCGGATCTCCTCCGGTGTTTCCCCTTTCGCGCGCAGGCCGGCGAGCAGCGCGCCGGAGAGCGCGGGCGGTGCGGACTCGTCGCACAGCCGCACGATGAGGTCGGACGCTTCCGCCTCCTCGAGGTGTCGTCCGCCGAGCACCCGCTCGAGCAGCGCACTCATCGCGGTGTCTCCGGCGGCGTGAGATCCAGGAAGTTCCGGAGGAGGCGCTCGCCCTCCGGCGTCAGGATGCTCTCGGGGTGGAACTGCACGCCCTCGGCCGGGAGGGTTCGATGGCGCACGCCCATGATCTCTCCATCCGAGGTGTAGGCGGAAACGGCGAGGTCCGCGGGGAGACCCTCCTCGGCGACCGCGAGCGAGTGATACCGCCCCGCGAGGAACGGGCTCGGCAGCCCTTCGAAGATCGTCCGGCCGTCGTGGTACACCGGCGAGGTCTTCCCGTGCATCAGCCGCTTCGCCGAGATCACCCGCCCCCCGAGCACGGCGCAGAGCGCCTGGTGGCCGAGACAGACGCCGAGCACGGGGACGCGGCGGATCATGGCGTCGATCAGGGGCATCGTGCGGCCGGCGTCCTCCGGCCGCCCCGGCCCGGGCGAGACCACGAAGTGCGACGGGGCGATCCCGGTCGCTTCCTCGACCGTGACCTCGTCGTTCCGGAAGACGCTCACCTCGGCGCCCAGGACGGCGAGCGCCTGGACGAGGTTGTAGGTGAACGAGTCGTAGTTGTCGATCAGGAGCACGCGCGCGCTCACGATTCCTCCTCGGCGAATCGCATCGCCGCCTCGAGCGCCGCGCGCTTCGCGTGGACCTCCGCCCACTCACGATCGGGATCGCTGTCCGCCACGATTCCGGCTCCCGCCTGGAAGGCGTAGGTTCCCTCGCGGAACACGATGGTCCGGATCGCGATCGCCTGGTCCATCGCGCCGCCGTGCCCGAAGTAGCCTACGGCTCCGGCGTACGGCCCTCGGCCGACCGGCTCGAGCGCGTCGATCAGCTCCATCGCGCGCCGCTTCGGCGCTCCGACGACCGTTCCCGCGGGAAACGTCGCGGCGAACAGGTCGAACGCGTCCCATGCGGGGGCGAGCACGCCGGTCACGCCGCTGACGAGGTGCATGACGTGGCTGTACCGCTCGATCGCACGGTAGGGCGAGACCTCGATCGTCCCCGGCACCGAGACGCGGCCGAGGTCGTTCCGCGCGAGGTCGACCAGCATGACGTGCTCGGCGGCCTCCTTGGGATCGGCGAGCAGCTCCGACTCCAGCGCCGCGTCCGCGGCGGCGTCGGCTCCTCGGGGACGGGTCCCCGCGATCGGACGGAGGAGGGCCTTGCGTCCCTCGAGACGGACGAGCGCCTCGGGGGACGAGCCGACGATCGACAGCCCGTTCCAGGTCCAGAAGTACATGTACGGGGAGGGATTGAGCAGGCGCAGCCCGCGGTAGACGAGGAACGGATCGAGATCTCCCCTTCCCGAAAAGCGCGCCGAGAGCACCAGTTGGTAAACGTCCCCGGCCGCGATGTGGTCCTTCGCGCGGCCGACCGCGGCGCGGAAGGCGCGCTCCGTCAGGCTCGGTGCCGGCTCTTCCCGGACCCCGCCGGAGGCCTGGACGGGCAGCGCGCCGCGCAGCGCCATCGCGATCTCGCGGCGCAGCCGCCGCCGGTCGTCCGCGTCCCCGTCGTGGAGAAGCGCGATCCGTCGGGTCACGTGATCGAAGACGAGAATCGTGCGCGGTGCCACGTACGCGGCCTCGGGCTCGGGAAAGAGTCCCCGTGCGCTCGCCGGGGCTCCGGCGAACCGGCGCGCGAGATCGTACGCGGCGTAGCCGACGAGGCCGCCGCGAAACGGGACGCCGGCGATCTCGGGGCCGGGCCGGGGGGCCTGCGCGAGCGCACGGCGGAGCGCCGCCGCGATCGCCTCGCCGTTCGTCTCGATCGCGTGTCCGTCGCTGCGGAGGGTCGTGCGTGAGCCCGCGATCGTCAGGACGAGCCCCTCACCGAGACCGATGAACGAGTATCGGCCGACGCGCTCGCCGCCGACGACGCTCTCGAGCAGGAAACAGGGGCGGAACGGCGCAAGCTTGAGGAACGCCGAGACCGGCGTGTCGAGATCGGCCGCGATGTCGAAGGGCTCTTCCATGGACGCTCCAGAAACAAAAAACCCACTCCCGGATCCCGGAAGTGGGTTCGTTCAGGTCGATCGATTGTTGCGGTGATCGTTCCCGGGCTAGGCCACCTCCGTCTGGATGTTGGCGCACCACCACCAGCCGAGAGCGTGGCGGATAGAGTCGGCCTGCCGGGTGATCGCGCGCATGTCTCCGAATGTACCTGAGATTCTCGGGCTGTCAACCGGGAAGATCCCGATTTCCCTCCGCTCAGTCCTTCGCATTCATCATCATCTCGGAGGCCACGAACTCGGAGCCCTGCTTTTTCTTCTTGGCGGGGGCGGGATCGAGCACCTTCACCCGGGACGCGTCGAGACCGCCGGCGGTCAGCGCCGCGGCGATCGCCGCGCCGCGCGCGCGTGCGAGCGCTTCGAGCTCGCTCGGCTCGACTTTCTCGACGTCGAGGAGCTGCCGCCTCACGCTGTCGTAAAAGCCGGCGGCGTCCGTCGTCCCGCCCGTATCGGCCGCGGGCTGCGCTTTCTTCGGCTTCTCGCCGGTTTCCGTGCTCACGGCGGGGATGGCGGCGCCCGGCGTGTACGAGGCGCGCTTGGCCTCGAGCATGTCCTTCGAGTAGGTCTCCACGTAGAGTGCCTCGAGGATCGCGTCGAGGCTCTGCTCCCCGGTCCGCTTGGCGTCAATGCGAGATTCGAGCCGCGCCTCGCGGATCGCCTCGAGGTCGGTCACGGGGTCGTAACGGCCTTCGATCTCGAGCGCGATCTCGCCCTTGGCCTGCAGCTCCGGCGCCATCTTCGCGAGCTTCTCGGCTTCCGGAGCGGGCAGCTCGCTGCGGCCCGACGCGAATCCGACCAGCTCGAGGTCCTCGGTCCCACCGGCCCCGAACAGGTGGGCGATTGCGCGGAAGGGCGCCTTGACGACGTTCCCCAGGATCTGCTTGAACGCCTGCCAGAAAACTTTCTTGTAGCCGAACTCCGGCGAGTCGATCGCCCCCTCGACGGGCACCTGCAGATCGATCCGGCCGTCCTTGTCCTTGAGGAGCGCCACCGCGAGGCGCACCGGCAAGCCGGGGCCCTTCGCCCCTTCGACCTTGGGTCCGAGCACCAGGTCCTTGGCGACGACGTGGTGCTCGCCGACGAGATGCCGGTTCTCGATCCGATAGCGCACGTCGACGTCGAGCACGCCCTTCTCGAGCGAGTAGCCGGCGAACTGCGCCGCGTACGGGGTCAG
>DATKHQ010000240.1:0-10961 GCA_035510175.1 Candidatus Sulfotelmatobacter sp.
CCACCCGGAGGTCGCGCACACGGAGCACGGGCGGGAGGTGCTGCGGAACTTCCTCTACGACGCCTGCGGCTGCCGCGGCGACTGGACGATCGCGTCGTTCGTCGAGGACGCGATCGCCGAGGTCCGCCGGACGGTCGGGGACGGACGCGTCGTCTGCGCGCTGTCGGGGGGCGTCGACTCCGCGGTGATGGCGCTGCTCCTCCACAGGGCGCTCGGGTCGAAGCTCACCTGCATCTTCGTCGACAACGGGCTCCTCCGGAAGGGGGAAGCCGGGCAGGTCGTGCGCGACTTCCGCGAGCGGTATCACCTCGACGTCGTCCTCGCGGACGAGGCGGAGCGCTTCCTCGCGCGCCTCGCGGGGGTCGAGGACCCGGAACGGAAGCGGAAGATCATCGGGACGACGTTCATCGAGGTCTTCGAGGAGGCGGCGGCGCGGATCGGCGACGCGCGCTTCCTGGCGCAGGGGACGATCTATCCCGACCGGATCGAGTCGGCGTCCGTCAAGGGGCCCTCGGCGACCATCAAGACGCACCACAACGTCGGCGGGCTCCCGGAGACGATGCGCCTGGGCCTGGTCGAGCCGCTCAAGGACCTCTTCAAGGACGAGGTGCGGCGCGTCGGGGCCACGCTCGGGCTCGATCCCGCCTTCGTGGGCCGGCACCCGTTTCCCGGTCCCGGCCTCGCCGTGCGCGTGCTCGGGGCGGTCAGCCGGGAGCGCGTCGCGATCCTCCAGGAAGCCGACGCGATCTTCCTGGAGGAGCTTCGCGCCGCCGGGCAGTACGACGCGGTGTCGCAGGCCTTCGCGGTCCTCCTCCCGGTCAAGGCGGTCGGCGTGATGGGGGATTTCCGGACGTACGAGAACGTCGTCGCGCTGCGCGCGGTGACCACGCAAGATTTCATGACCGCCGACTGGGCCCGCCTGCCTTACGATCTTCTCGCGAAGGCGGCGAGCCGCATCGTCAACGAGGTCCGGGGAGTCAACCGGGTCGTCTACGACGTCACGAGCAAGCCGCCCGGCACGATCGAGTGGGAGTGAGCCGATGCCCGAGACCGCGCCCGGGTTCACCCACCTCCACAATCACACGACCTACTCGCTGCTCGACGGCGCGCAGCGGCTCGACGAGATGCTCGCGCGCGCCGCGTCCGACGGCCAGGAGGCGCTCGCGATCACCGATCACGGCAACCTCTTCGGCGTGCTCGAGTTCGCGCGGGAAGCGGCGAAGCACTCGGTCCGGCCGATCATCGGCATCGAGGCCTACGTTGCCCCCGGCTCGCGCCACGACAAGGGCGCGGCGCAATCCGGCAGCGCGCGGCAGAAGCCGTACCATCACCTCATCCTGCTCGCCGAGAGCTACGCCGGGTACAAGAACCTGATCAAGCTCTCGACGGCCGGGTTTCTCGAGGGGTTCTACTACCGGCCGCGCATCGACAAGGAGCTCCTGCGCGCGCACAGCGACGGGCTGATCTGCCTCTCGGCGTGCCTGGCGGGGGAGGTGCCGACGCTGCTCCGGACCGATCGGTACGACGAGGCGCTCGCGATCGCGGGTGACTACCGGGACTTTTTCGGGGAGGGGCGGTACTGGCTCGAGCTCCAGGACCACGGCCTCGACGAGCAGCAGAAGGTCAACGACGGCGCCGTCCGCCTCGCGCGGGACCTCGGCGTCGGCCTGGTCGCCACCAACGACTGCCACTACCTGCTCCCGGACGATCACTTCGCGCACGACGTCCTGGTCTGCATCCAGACGGGAAAGAACGTGCACGCGCACGACCGGATCCGTTACTCGCCGCAGCACTATCTGAAGACGCGCGCGGAGATGGGGCGGGTGTTCGCCGCGGTCCCCGACGCGATCGCCAACACCCTCGCCGTAGCCGAGCGGTGCCGCTTCGCCTTCGACAAGCAGCCGCACCAGCTGCCCGCGTTCCCGGTCCCCGAGGGGTTCGACCTCGAGGGGTACTTCGAGCACGTGGCGCGCGAAGGCTTCGCGGCACGAGGCGCCCAGCTCGCCGCCGAGAAGGACGCCGGGCGCCTGCGGCACCCGCTCGAGGCGTACCGCGACCGGCTCGACCGCGAGATCCGGATGATCCGCGAGATGGGGTTCGCCGGGTATTTCCTGATCGTGTGGGACTTCATCCGGTTCGCGCGGGAGCAGGGGATCCCGGTGGGCCCGGGCCGCGGCTCGGCCGCGGGCTCCCTCGTCGCCTACGCCCTGCGGATCACGGACATCGACCCGATGCAGTTCGACCTGCTCTTCGAGAGGTTCCTCAATCCCGAGCGCATCTCGATGCCGGACATCGACATCGACTTCTGCTTCCGGAACCGCGAGCGGGTCATCGACTACGTCACCGGCAAGTACGGCCGGCCGAACGTCGCGCAGATCATCACGTTCGGCACGATGGCCGCGCGGGCGGTCCTCCGCGACGCCGGCCGCGGCCTCGACATCCCGTATGCCGAGGTCGACAAGATCGCCAAGCTCGTCCCGCAGCAGCCCGGGCAGGAGATCACGATCGCCAAGGCGCTCGAGGAGGTTCCCGCCCTGCGCCAGGCGTACCAGACCGATCCCCAGGTCAAGCAGCTCATCGACGTCGGGCAACGGCTCGAGGGCCTCGTGCGCCACGCCTCGACGCACGCGGCGGGCGTGGTGATCGCGCCCCGTCCCATCGTCGAGTTCGCGCCGCTCTACCGCGGCACCGACGACGCGATCACGACGCAGTTCGCGATGTCCGACATCGAGGAGATCGGCCTCCTCAAGATGGACTTCCTCGGTCTGAAGACCCTCACGCTCATCGACGACGCGCTGGGGTCGATCGAGAGGAGCGACGGCGTCCGACCCGACATCGAGGCGCTCCCCCTCGACGACGCGGCGGTCTACGAGCTGTTCGGGCGCGCCCGGACCGCGGGGATCTTCCAGTTCGAGTCCGAGGGGATGAAGAACATCCTCCGGCGCCTCAAGCCCGACCGGTTCGGGGACCTGGTCGCGATCAACGCCCTCTATCGCCCCGGCCCGATCGGAGGCGGGCTCATCGACGACTACATCAAGCGCCGCCACGGGAAGGTCAAGGTCGAATACCCGCACCCGCTCCTCGCCGAGATCCTGGCCGAGACCTACGGCGTCATCGTGTACCAGGAGCAGGTGATGCAGATCGCCTCGGCGATGGCCGGATACACGCTCGGGGAGTCGGACATCCTGCGCCGCGCCATGGGAAAGAAGAAGAAGGAGGCGATGGCGGCGGAGCGCCTGCGCTTCATGGAGCGCGCCGGGGGAAAGGGGGTCGGCAAGGCCGACGCGGGGAAGGTCTTCGACCTGATGGAGTTCTTCGCCGGATACGGCTTCAACAAGTCGCACTCGGCCGCGTACGCGCTGGTCGCCTACCGGACCGCCTGGCTCAAGGCGCACTACCCGGTGCACTTCATGGCCTCGCTGTTGACGACGGAGAAGGGCAACACCGACAAGCTCGTGCAGTACGTCAACGAGTGCCGCGAGATGGGCATCCAGGTGCTCCCGCCGGACGTCAACCGCTCCGGGCTCGATTTCGTCGTCGAGGGCGGAAACGTCCGGTTCGGCCTCTCCGCGATCAAGAACGTCGGCGAGGGGGCGATCGAGTCGCTGCTCGAGGCCCGCCGCCGGCTGTCCCGGGAGTTCCGCTCGATCTTCGACCTCGCGGCCGAGATCGACCTGCGCCTGGCCAACAAGCGCGTGCTCGAATCGCTCGTGCACGCCGGCGCGCTCGACGCGACCGGCGCTCGCCGCGCCCCCATGACCGCCGCCGTCGACGCTGCGCTCGACTGGGGGCAGAAGCGGCGCACCGACCGGGAGTCCGGGCAGGGGAGCCTGTTCGGCGCGGCGAAGAGCGCCGCGGCCCCGGGGGCGCCCGGCGACGGCGAGCCGAAGCTCCCCGAGGTTCCCGACTGGGACGAGCGGACCCGGCTGGCGCACGAGAAGGCGACGCTCGGCTTCTACGTCAGCGGCCATCCTCTCGGCAGCGTGCGCGACGTGCTGGAGGACTTCGCCACGCACGCCACCGCGGCCCTGCGCGACCTGCCCTCCGGCACCGAGGTCTCGGTGGGCGGGATCATCACCGACTTCCGCAAGCGCAAGTCGAAGAAGGGAGCCTGGTGGGGGTCGTTCCAGCTCGAGGACCTCGAGGGCCAGGTCGAGGTCCTCGCCTTTCCGAAGACCTTCGAGCAGTACCAGGCGCTCCTGCACAACGATCGGGCGGTCCTTCTGTCCGGACGCGTAGAGAACGACGACGGCCGGGTCCGGCTCACGGCCGACGAGATCGGTCCGCTGGACGAGGTGCGAGAGCGAAAGGCCGATGCGGTGGAGATGCGCCTCGACGCGGCCGAGGTCGACGACGATCTGCTCCGGCGGCTCCGCGCGATCCTCGAGGCGCACCGCGGAGACGCGGCCGTGCTCTTCCAGGTGACGCGCCCCGGCGACTTCCGCGCGGTCGCGCGCGCCGGCCCGGGGTACCGGGTGCTCCCGTCGTCCCGGCTCTCGCTCGAGATCGAGGGTCTGCTGGGGCCGGGCCGCCTCCGCTACCGCGCACGCACGACCCGCTGACGTGCCGCCGGGGCGCGGCGACCTCTTGGGCCCGGAGCGGCAGACCTGGTACGATTCCCGCTTACGAACCGTCGAGGAGACCCCATGAATCAGAAAGGACGAGCCCTGTTCACGTCGGAGTCGGTGACCGAAGGCCACCCGGACAAGGTCGCGGACCAGATCTCGGACGCGGTGCTCGACGCGATCCTGTCCGCCGATCCCACCGGGCGCGTGGCCTGCGAGACCCTGTTGACCACGGGGCTCTGCCTGATCGCCGGCGAGATCACGACGAAGAGCTACGTGGACCTCCAGAAAGTCGCACGGAGGACGATCGAGGAGATCGGCTACACCGACGCCGCCTACGGGCTCGACGCCAAGAGCTGCTCGGTGCTGTCGGCGATCGACGAGCAATCGCCCGACATCGCCCGCGGCGTCGACCCCGGCGGGGCCGGGGATCAGGGGATGATGTTCGGCTACGCCTGCCGCGAGACCGAGCAGATGATGCCGCTGCCGATCACGCTCGCCCACGCGCTGACCCGGCGCCTGGCCACCTGCCGGCGGGAGAAGGCGCTGACGTTCCTTCGCCCCGACGGCAAGTCGCAGGTCACGGTCGAATACGTCGACGGGAGCCCGGTCCGCGTGGACGCGATCGTCGTCTCGACGCAGCACGCTCCCGAGGTCGCCAACGACCGCCTCGAGGAGGCGGTGCGCGAGACCGTCATCCGGCCGGTGATCCCGGAGGCGCTCCTCGACAAGAACACGAAGATCTACGTCAATCCGACGGGCCGGTTCGTCACCGGCGGCCCGCAGGGTGACACGGGGCTGACCGGGCGGAAGATCATCGTCGACACCTACGGCGGGATGGGGCATCACGGGGGCGGCGCGTTCTCCGGGAAGGACCCGACGAAGGTCGACCGGTCCGCCTGCTACATGGCCCGCCACATCGCCAAGAACATCGCCGCGGCCGGGCTCGCGGATCGCGTCGAGGTACAGCTCGCGTACGCCATCGGGGTCGCCGACCCCGTCTCGGTCCTGGTGAACACGTACGGCACGGGGAAGATCGGCGAGGAGTCGCTGGTCGAGCTCGTCCGCGAGGCGTTCCCGCTCACCCCGGCCGGCATCATCAAGCACCTCGACCTCAGGCGCCCGATCTACCGCGCGACCGCCGCCTACGGGCACTTCGGGCGCAACGAGGCGGGGTTCACCTGGGAGAGCGTCGGTGCTGCGGCGACGCTCCGGAGCCACGCGCGCGCGTGAGCCCCTCGTGACCCGCTCGGTGGGCGCGCCGTGAGCGCCCGGAAACGCTCCGTCCGCAGGGCGGCCGCGCACGACGTTTCCGATCCCGGCCTCGCGGACGCCGGCCGCCGCCGCATCGACTGGGCGGAGAGAAGCATGGCGGTGCTGCGGAGCGTCCGCGACCGCTTCCGCAAGGAGCGCCCGCTCGCGGGACACCGCATCGGCGCCTGCCTGCACGTCACGCCGGAAACGGCCAACCTCCTCCGCGCGCTCAAGGCGGCGGGAGCCGAGATCGCGCTGTGCGCCTCGAACCCGCTCTCGACCCAGGACGACATCGCCGCGGCACTCGCCCTCCACGAGTCGATCCCGACCTTCGCCGTGAACGGTGAGGACCGCGAGCGCCGCGCGGCGCATCTCGACGCGGTGCTCTCGGTGCGCCCGACCCTCACGCTCGACGACGGCGCCGACCTCGTGTCGATGCTGCACGGCCGCAGGACCGACCTGCTTCCGGCCGTCGTCGGCGGGACCGAGGAGACGACCACGGGGGTGATCAAGCTTCGCGCGATGGCGGCACGAGGCCAGCTGAAGTATTCGATCGTCGCGGTCAACGACGCGGTGACCAAGCAGCTCTTCGACAGCCGTCACGGGAGCGGGCAATCGACGATGGACGGGATCGTGCGCGCGACCAACATCCTGCTCGCCGGAACCTCGGTCGTGATCGCGGGTTACGGGTGGGTCGGCAGGGGAATCGCGGCGCGGGCGCGCGGGCTCGGCGCCCAGGTCACCGTCTGCGAGATCGATCCGGTGGCGGCGCTCGAGGCGACGATGGACGGCTTCCGCGTGCTCCCGATGCGCGACGCCTGCCGCGAGGGGCGCGTCTTCGTCACAGCAACCGGGTCGCGCCACGTCATCGGCGCGGCTCACTTCGGGAAGATGTCCGACAACGTGGTCGTGGCGAACGCCGGGCATTACGACGTCGAGATCGACGTCCCGGCCCTCGCGAAGCTCGCCCGCCGGCGCACCACGGTGCGCGACCTCGTCGAGGAGTTCACGCTCGCCGACGGCCGGCGGATCAACCTCCTCGCGAGCGGGCGCCTGGTGAACTTGGCGGCGGGGGAAGGTCACCCGGCCTCCGTGATGGACATGACCTTCGCCAACCAGGCGCTCTCGGTCGAGTTCCTCGCCCGCGACGGGCGGCGGCTCGAGCCCTCCGTGATGGCCGTTCCGAGGGAGATCGACCTGCAGGTGGCGCGCCTCAAGCTCGGAAGCCTCGGCGTGCGCATCGACACGCTGACGGCGGACCAGAAGCGCTACCTCGCGTCTTGGAGCGAGGGGTCGTAGCGACGGACGCGCGCATGACGCCGAAGGACGCTCCGGTCGCAGCCCGTGCGCGCGGGCGGGCGCTCCTGCTCGGCTTCCTGATCCTCGTGGCGGGGTGGGCGGCGGCGGGTGTGCGCGTGCTCGATCCGGCGGCGGAGTTCGGCGTGGTCGTCAGCGCCGTGCCCGGCCTTTCGCGGAGCGTGACCGCCCGACGCCTGGTGTGGGTCCCGCCGGGGCTCGCGGGGCTCTCCCGGTTCCCCCGCGAGCCGGTGGACCTGGAACTTCCCGACGCGGAGCACGCGCGCCTGCCGAGCGAAGACGGAAGCCCGTACGGGCTCAAGGGGACGATCCGCCTGCGCGCGTTACCGGAGCAGGGTCTTGCGGTCGCGCGGGCGTCCGGCGGGCGGGGGCTCAAGGGGGTCCTGCTCGGCGCGGTCCGCGCGGCGTGCGCGGAGCTTCGGGGCATGCGTCCGGCCGAGCGGGCCGTGCCGACCGGCCTCGAGGCTCTCGAGGCGCGCCTCCACGCCGAGCTCGCGGCCCGCGGATCGATGGTCGTCTCGGTCCGGATCGACGGGTTCGACACGCTGATGAGCGCCACCCCCACCGCGCCGGTGCCCCCCGACCGGCGCGTGCTGATCGTCGGGCTCGACGGCGCCGACTGGGAGATCATCGACCCCCTGATCGCCGCGGGCCGGATGCCGCATCTCGCACGCCTGATCGCCACGGGAGCGCGCGCGAAGCTCCTGACGATCACGCCGACGCTGTCTCCCGTGGTCTGGACTTCGATCGCCACCGGCGTCGAGCCGGCCCGGCACGGCATCTTCGACTTCCTGACGGGCGCGGACACCGGGCCTCGCGAGCCGGTGAGCTCGCGCTCGCGAAAGGTGCCGGCGCTGTGGGACCTCCTGTCGACGGCGGGGGTGCCGGTCGCGGTCACCGGATGGTGGGCCACCTGGCCGGCCGAGCGCGTCGCCGGAACCATGGTCACTGACCGGGTCGCCTACCAGCTGTTCGGCTACGCCTCGGACGAGCGCTCGTCGGAAGGGAAGACCTGGCCGCCGGAGCTGTACGAGACGATCCGGCCCCTCATCGTTCCCCCCGACCAGGTCCCCTGGAGCGAGGTCGCCGCGTTCCTGGACGGGTCCCGCAAGGATCCGAAAGCCTTCGACGCCGACGAGCGGGAGATCCTCGAGGAGTTCCGGACTCTCCTGGCGTCCTCGCACACATACCTCGGCGCCGCGCTCGCGCAGCGGCGCTCGTTACGGACGAGATTCGAGGCGGTGTACTTCGAAGGGACCGACACGGTCGGCCACCTGTTCATGCCGTACCGCCCCCCCGTGCGTCCCGGCGTGGACCCGCGCCGCTTCGAGAGTTTCCACGACATCGTCGACCGCTACTACGAGGCCGCGGACGGCATGCTGGCGAAGCTTCTCGACGGACGATCCGACTGGACGGTGATCGTGCTGTCGGATCACGGGTTCGCCTCGGATGCGACGCGGCCGCGCACGACCGACTCGCGCATCGGTCACGGGGCGGCGGCCGACTGGCACCGCCGCTTCGGGATTCTCGTGATGTCGGGTCCTGGGGTCCGGCCGGGCGTAAAGATCGACGAGGCTTCCGTCTACGACATCGCCCCCACGGTGCTCGCGCTGTTCGGTCAGCCGATTCCTACCTCGTGGCCGGGGGCGGTTCTCGGAAGTGCGCTCGAGCCGGCGCTGTTCGCCCGGTATCCGGTTCGCTACCGCGCCGACGATCCTCAGCGCGCGTCCTCGCACGAGGCGCCGGCGGGCGAGGCGGCGGACGCGGAGGCGGCCGAGCTCCGCGAGAAGCTCCAGAGCCTCGGCTACGTCGGCGCGCAGCCCGAAACGCCGATGACGACGAAGAACAACCGCGGTGTCGCGCTGCTCGCGGAGGGAAAGTACCCGGAGGCCGCCGCCGAGTTCCGCCGGGCGATCACGGAGGCTCCCGATCAGGCGGCGCTCTGGGTGAATCTCGGCATCGCGCTGCGATTCGAGGGCAAGGTGGAGGAGGCGCGCGCGCTGTTCGTGAAGGCCATGGCGCGGCCGGCGACGCTGCGCGCGGCCAGCCTGCAGCTCTCGCAGCTCGACGCCGACGCGGGGGACTTCGCCCGGGCCGCCCAGGTGCTCGAGAAGGTGCTGGAGCGCGAGCCCGACGCGGCCGACGTGCGCAACGCGCTCGGCCTGATCGAGGAGAAGGCGGGACACCGCGAGCGCGCCCGGCGCGAGTACGAGACGGCGGCCCGGCTCGACCCGAACGCCGCCGAGCCCCGGAGCAACCTGGGAAACCTCGACAAGGCCGCGGGCCGCGGCGACAGCGCGGAGCGGTGGTACCGCGAGGCGATCGCCGCAGATCCGTTCTTCATGGGGGCCTACAACAACCTGGCGCTCCTCCTCCAGGAGCGTGGGGAGGACGGCGCGGCGATCGAGCTCTACGGCCGCGCGCTCGCCAAGGCCCCGAAGAACGCCGTCGTACTGAACAACCTGGCGTCGCTCTACTTCGCCACCGGGGACCACGGCCGTGCGAAGGAGTACTGGACCAGGGCGACGTCCGCCGATCCCGACTATCCGTCGCCGTGGAACAACCTTGCCGGTCTCGCGCTCTCGGAAGGGCGCCTCGAAGATGCGGAGTCGGGGTTGAGGCGGGCTTTAGCACTCGATCCGCACTACGGGGACGCGCACATCAACCGCTCGCTTCTCCTGAGACGCCGTGGGGACATGAACGGGGCACGCGCGGAGCTGATCGAGGCGGCGTCCGACGAGCGCTCCGCGATCGCGGCGCGGATAGAGCTAGGCGTCTTCGAGCTGTCCCAGGGCCGCCCGCGATACGCCCTCGAGTCGCTCGAGGAGGCCCGCCGCAAGGGGGGAGCCAGAACCGACATCTTGAACCCCCTGGGGGAGGCCTACGCGCGTCTCGGTGACACGCCGAGAGCGGCGGAGGCATGGCGCGAGTCGCTTCGCATCGACCCGAAGCAGGACAAGCTCGCGGCGGCGATCTCTCGTCTCACCGCTGATAATAAATAGAATTAGTCGTTATTATATTGATCTACTAGGTCGGAATGAAAAGTAGCAGATAGACCCCCAGCGCGGCGTACATGATGTTCGGCGTCCAGGCGGCCAGGAAGGGGGGCAGGATCGCATCCTGTCCCAAGGCGTTGAAAATGGCCGCGGTCGCCCAGAAGACGATCGCAAGGATCAGGCCCGCGCCCACGCCGTACATCGAACCCCGCCGCCCGACCTTGAATGCGAAGGGCAGTGCGACCAGGACCGTGACCAGGGGGTTCGTCGCCGTCGCGGTCTTCACCCAGTAGTCGACCTGCAACCGGGTCGTGTCGTACCCGTTCGCGGCGAGTTGATCGATCTGCTCGGCGAGCTCGCGGCTCGAGACCTGCTCGGCAAGGTCTCCGCCGGCGGCCAGGGAGTGCTCGCTCCGGGTGAAGTTGGCGGGGAGGTCGAAAGTCGAGATCGACTCCGTCGTAAAGCGCCGGTAGTCGCCGGCCGCGCCGGGCTCCGGGAAGCTCCGGTACCACCCGCGCTCGGCTTGCCACGCGCCGTCCTTCCAGCTGGCCGCGGAGCAGAACCACTGCTCGAGGATCCGCGCCCGTGCGAGGTCGATCTGGAAGACCGAGAGGCCCTGGAAGCGAAGGTTCTGCGGATCGAACAGCTGGTAATGATACAGACGACCGTCGCTGCCGAACGTCCAGCGGCCTCCCGGAACGAGCCCGTACGTCCGGGGATTCCGGCCTTCGATCCGATCCTTCACCGCGGCCCGTTTCCGGTTGGTCTCGGGAGCGATCCTGTCCTGGACCAGGTAGAGCATGCCGCACAGCACGACCGTCAGGCCCAC
>DATKHQ010000241.1:0-8361 GCA_035510175.1 Candidatus Sulfotelmatobacter sp.
ATGGGCCTCTACGCGAACGTCCGCCCCGTGCGATGCCTGGCCGACCGGCTGTGCCCGCTCAAGGCGTACTCCGCCAAGGACGTGGACTTCGTCGTCTTCCGCGAGAACACCGAAGGGCTCTACGCGGGCGTGGGAGGCATCTTCAAGAAGGGGACCCCGGACGAGATCGGCATCCAGGAGGACGTCAACACGCGGAAGGGCGTCGAGCGGATCATCCGGGCGGCCTTCGAGCATGCGCGGAAGAACGGCCGGAAGAGCGTGACGATGTCCGACAAGTCGAACGCGCTGCGGCACGCGCACGACGTCTGGCAGCGGACCTTCGCCGCGGTCGCGAAGGAGTACCCGGAGATCCAGGCGAGGCATCTCTACGTCGACGCGCTCACGATGCAGATGATCAAGGACCCCCGCCAGTTCGACGTCGTCGTCACCTGCAACATGTTCGGCGACATCGTCACCGACCTCGGCGCCGCGCTGCAGGGGGGCCTCGGCATGGCGGCGTCCGGGAACATCCATCCCGGGAAGACCTCGATGTTCGAGCCGGTGCACGGGAGCGCGCCGAAGTACGCGGGGACCGACACAGCGAACCCGTTCGGGGCGATCTTGACCGCGGCGATGATGCTCGACCACGCAGGGGAGGCCGACGCGGCGCGGGGAATCGAGGCCGCGGTCCTGGCCTGCGTCGAGGCGACCGAGTGCACGGCGGACGTCGGCGGCCGCCTGGGCACGCGCGCGGCGGGGGACGCGGTGGCCAAGCGCTTGCGCGCGGCCCGGTAGGAGAACGCGATGGCCTACCAGAAGCTGAAAGTGGATACACAGGGCGGCATCGCCTGGATCCGCCTCTCCGACCCGCCGGCGAACACCTACAGCTACGCGATGATGCGCGAGCTCGACGAGGCGATCCTCGAGGCGCGCATGGACGAGACGGTTCACGTCATCGTGCTGCGCGGCGAGGGGGAGAAGTTCTTCTGCGCGGGCGCCGACATCGCCATGCTCACGCAGGCAAAACCGGCGTTCAAGTACTACTTCTGCCTTCACGCGAACGAAACGTTGAACCGTCTCGAGCAAACTCCCAAGGTCGTCATCGCGGCCCTCAACGGACACTGCGTCGGGGGAGGCCTCGAGGTCGCGCTCGCGGCGGATCTTAGGGTCGCCAAGCGCGGCGGCGGCAAGATCGGCCTCCCGGAAGTGAGCCTGGGGGTGCTTCCCGGAACGGGGGGCACGCAGCGCCTTTCCCGTGCGCTCGGTCGGTCGAAGGCATTCGAGCTGATGGCGACGGCCAGGACGTTCGAGGCGGATGAGGCCAAGGCCCTGGGCCTCGTTCACGAGGTGTTCGACGCCGACGAGTTCGACCCGAAGACCAAGGCGTACGCGGAATCCTTCCTGCCTCCGTCCCGGGCGGCAAAAGCCGTCGGGCTGATCAAGAGGGCGGTCGTCTCCGGCCTCGAGGCGGGGTTCTCCGAAGGGCTGGCGATCGAGCGCGAGCTTCAGCAGCGCCTCTTCGAGTCCGACGACGCGCGCGAGGGGCTCGCCGCCTACGTCGAGCGCCGTCCGCCGAAGTTCACCGGGCGCTGAGCGGAAGGAGAAGGCCATGCCGGATCCGACACGCCCCGCCGACCTCGGCCGCGTGACGACCTATCCGCTCGCCCAGCGCTCGAACAAGGTGCGCATCGACGAGTTCGCGCGACCGGTGAACGCGTCCTCTTCCCTCGGCGACTTCCTCGACGGTCTCCCCGACATCCTCGCCGTCAAGACGCTCCGGGAGTTGGCCGCGGCGATCGTGCAGGCGCGCGAGGCCGACAAGCCGGTCGTGGCGGCGCTGGGGGCGCACGTCATCAAGGTGGGCCTCGCCCCAGTCCTGATCCGCATGCTGGAAGAGAAGACGATCTCGGCCATCGCCATGAACGGCGCCGGCGCGATCCACGACTGGGAGATCGCCGCCATCGGGGCGACCTCCGAGGACGTCGCGCGGGTGCTGCACCAGGGGAAGTTCGGGATGGCGGAGGAGACGGGCAAGGCGCTGAACGCAGCCGCCGCGGAGGCCGCGAAAACGGGAGAGGGGTTCGGCGCGGCGCTCGGCCGGCGCATCGTCGAAGCGAAGCTTCCGCACCGTCACGCGAGCCTCCTCGCGCGCGCCCACGATCTCTCGATTCCGGTCACCGTCCACGTCGCGATCGGCAGCGACATCGTCCACCAGCATCCGGCCGCGGACGGGGCCGCGATAGGAGCGGCGACGTTCACGGACTTCAGGAAGCTCGTCACGATCGTCAGCACCCTGTCGGGGGGCGTCTGGCTCAACGTCGGCTCGGCGGTGCAGCTCCCCGAGGTGTTCCTGAAGGCGCTGTCGATCGCGGAGAACCTCGGACACGAGGTCTCGGGATTCGCGACGGCCAACCTCGACATGATCCGCCACTACCGGACCGACGAGAACGTCCTCAGGCGCCCCACGCTCGGCAAGGGCGTCAGCTTCGGCCTCACCGGCCACCACGAGATCAACATCCCGCTCCTCGCCGCCGCCGTCGGCCTCGAGCGCGCGCGCCGCGAGTCGCAGCGTTGAGCGGGATCGCCGTCGTCCAGACGGCGTTCCTCGGCGACATCGTCCTCACGACCCCGCTCCTCCGCGAGATCAAGCGGGTCCGCCCCGAATTGAAGCTGACGGTCGTCACCACCGCGCTCGGCCGCGACATCCTCTCCGGTCATCCCGCGATCGATTCGATCCTCGTGCACGACAAGCGCGGCGCCGATCGCGGCCCGGCAGGAGTGTGGCGCGCGATGAAGGCGCTGCGCGAGCTGAAGCTCGACGCGATCGTCGCGGCGCAGCGGTCGTCCCGGACCGGCCTCCTCGTCCGGGGGAGCGGCGCGCAGCAGAGAATCGGCTTCGCCAACGCACCGGGGCGCTGGGCGTACACCGATCGCGTCCCGTGGGTCGGGACCGAGCACGCCACACGCCGCTACCTCGCGCTCTCGACGCCACTGGGTGGATCGCCCTCCAAAGCCGATCCAACACCGATGCTCGCGGTTTCGGACCACTCTCGCGCAACCATCGCCGCCTTGCTCGCAAACGCGGGGGTTCGAGAGGCCGATCGCGTGCTCGCCATCGCGCCGGGCTCGATCTGGGGAACCAAGCGATGGACGCCCGAAGGATTCGCGGAGGTCGCGCGTGCGGCACGCGAACGAGGCCTTGCTCCAGTCCTCATCGGCGGCCCCGAGGACGCGCCCGTGTGCCGCGAGATCGCCGCGAGCGCCGGAGGAGCGATTTCCGTTCTCGCCGGCGTCACGAGCGTCGCCGACCTTCCGGCTCTCCTTGCTCGCGCGACGGCGCTCGTCGGAAACGACAGCGGAGCAGGGCACGTCGCCTCCGCGGTGGGGACGCCGGTCGTGGTGATCTTCGGTCCCACGGTCCCGGCGTTCGGCTACACGCCCTGGGGCGAGCGCAATCGAATCGTCGAGCACCAAGGGCTCGACTGCCGGCCCTGCGACAGCCACGGGCCGCAGACCTGTCCCCTGGGGCACCATCGCTGCATGAAAGAGATTGCACCGGAGCGCGCGCTCGCCGCTCTGGACGCGGCCCTCAGCTAGCGGCGCTCAGGCGATAGACGTCCATGCAGTCGCGCGAGTCGTGGAGGTAGTCGGCCTTCGGCTGCTCCGACCACCAGTTGATCGCCATCGTGATGCGCAAGGCCTCCGGCTCGATCGGACGCCACATGCGACCGATGACGCCGTGGTACCTCTCGCCGGGAAAGACGGCATAGCAGTTCCGGTCGGGCCGGATGAAGACCATCTCCTGCGGCTGCCGGGGACGCATACCCTTCTCCGTCTGCACCTGATCGGTGACGACGAGCTCGCCGTAGGGCACGCTGTTCAGGAACAGCACGCTGGACCTCTCGGGATACCTCACCTTGTTCAGGTCCTTCTCCGAAAGGTCGTTGCGATCGAAATGGCATGCGAGAAGCCATTGGGGTGTCGTGTTCGTGAGCAGGACGCTGAACCACCATTCGACGCCGGTCACGGTGGGCGGGGGATCGGCCAGCGGCTTCAGGCTGCCGACGACTGATTCGAAGATGTTCTCCGGCTCCCTCTCCAGCGGGTACCAGAATGTCGTGTGGTAGAAGTGGAAGTCGTTCCTGAACAGGCGCTCGAAGTGGCTCTGCGGGAACGCCTCGGTCAGCTTGCCGAACTCGTCGCTCGGCGCGCCCGGGCTGAAGAGCTTCACGCGATCCAGGGCCGAACTCGTTTGAGTTGACATTTGAGTTCCCCCATCAACGGGTTGCGTCGATGGTAGGCGGATGGGCGGCGGATCGACATGAGGCTTATCCCGATTGTTGCTTCGGGAATTCGCCTCGCGACATCGGTGAGGCAGGCTCCCGATTCCCGCGTCAGGTGTTCAGGCCGAATAGGCCGGCTAGCGCGATGTGGCCCCGTACGCGCCTATCGCCGCTTTCAGGATCTCCATCGCGCGCATGAGCTTCGACTCTTCGAGCACATAGGCGATGCGGACCTCGTCGCGGCCGAGGCCGGGGGTCGCGTAGAAGCCGTCGGCGGGGGCGATCATGACCGTCTCTCCCGAGACGTCGAAGTCGCGGATGAGGAACTCGGCGAAGGCGTTCGCGTCGTCGATCGGGAGGCGCGCGCAGACATAGAAGGCGCCCTCGGGACGGCGGACGACGACGCCGGGGATCGACGCCAGCGCATCGACGACGACGTCGCGGCGCCTCTGGTACTCGGCGACGACGCCGGCCATGTAGCTCGGCGGGACCTCGGTCAGCGCGGTGCAGGCGAATTGCCCGATCGTGGGAGGGCAAAGGCGCGCCTGGCCGAAGCGGAGGATCGCGGCCATCAGCTCGCGATTGCGGCTGACGATGTTCCCGATGCGCGCGCCGCACAGCGAGTAGCGCTTCGAGACGGAGTCCACGACGATCACCTGGTCGTCGAGGCCCGGAAGCGTCAGCGCGGAGTGATGCGTGGCGCCGTCGTAGACGAACTCGCGGTAGACCTCGTCCGCGATGAGGTAGAGGGCGCGCTCCCGGCAGATCGCGGCGAGGGTCGCCATCTCCGTGTCGTCGTAGACGGTTCCGGTGGGATTGTTCGGCGAGCAGATGAGGATCGCCCGGGTCTTCGGGCCGATCCTGGCCTCGATCGCCTCGCGGTCCGGGAGGTGATAGCCGTCCTCCGCGCGCGTGGTGACGGGAACCGGCGTCACGCCGACCATCGTGGAGAAGCCGTTGTAGTTCGTGTAGAAGGGCTCGAAGACGAGCACCTCGTCCCCGGGATCGCAGATCGCCCCGAGCGTGAACAGGATGGCCTCGGATCCGGCGGTCGTGACGAAGATCTCGTCCGAGCTCAGATCGAGGCCGACGCCACGGTAGTACGCGCGCAGCGCCTCGATGAACTCGGGAAGCCCCTGCGACGGGCCGTAGGGGACGTAGCGCCCGTCATACGCGCGCATGCGGTCGAGGATCGCGCGCGGGGTCTCGATGTCGGGCTGCCCGATGTTCAGGGAGTAGATCGTCTTCCCGGCCTTGCGTGCGGCGGCGGCGAGCGGGGCGAGACGCCGGATCGGGCTGGCCGGCATGACCTGCGCGCGGCGGGAGAGAGTGGTCTTGACCTTCATGACGTCGCTCCCTTGCGGAGTGGTCGTCAAGTGTACCAGCCGGATCCGCCCGGAATGCTAGACTTCGGCCGTGTTCAGGCGCATTCTCGTGGCAAATCGGGGGGAGATCGCGGCGCGCGTGATGCGCGCCTGCCGCGAGATGGGGATCGAGACCGTCGGCGTGTTCTCCGAGGCCGACCGCGGGGCGCCGTGGCTTTCGGAAGCGACCGCGACGGTGTGCCTCGGGCCTGCCGCCGCAGCACGCTCCTACCTCGACGCCGCCGCGGTCCTCCAGGCCGCCGAGCAGACCGAGGCGCAGGCGATCCACCCCGGGTACGGGTTCCTCTCGGAGAACGCCGTCTTCGCGGCCCGCTGCCACCAGCACGGGATCACCTTCATCGGCCCACCGCCTTCCGCGATCCGCCGGATGGGGGACAAGCTCGAGGCCAAGCGCACGATGGCGGCCGCCGGTGTTCCCACGATCCCCGGCTCACTCGAGCCGGCGACGACCGCGGCGCGTGCCCGGGAGCTGGCGGACGCCGCCGGGTACCCGGTTCTCCTGAAGGCGAGCGCCGGCGGGGGCGGGAAGGGGATGCGCCGCTGCGACCGGGCATCCGGCCTTGCGTCCGCGTTCGCCGAGGCCGCGCGCGAGGCGGGGGCGGCGTTCGGGAACGCGGAGGTCTACGTCGAGAAGTACTTCGAGGGGGGGCGGCACGTCGAGTTCCAGGTGCTCTGCGATGCCTACGGGAACGCGGTGCACCTCGGTGAGCGCGAGTGCTCGGTCCAGCGGAATCACCAGAAGCTGCTCGAGGAATCGCCGTCTCCGGCGATCACGGCCGCGGAGCGCGAGGAGCACGGTCGGCGCGCCGCGAAGGCCGCCGCGTCGTTCGGCTATGTATCGGCGGGGACGCTCGAGTTCCTCCGCGCGGAGGACGGCGCCCTCTACTTCATGGAGATGAACACGCGGCTCCAGGTCGAGCACCCGGTGACCGAGATGCGCGCCGGGATCGACCTCGTCCGCGCGCAGATCGAGATCGCCGCCGGCTGCCGGCTGCCGTCGGGACAGGAGGCCGTGCGGTTTTCGGGTCATGCGATCGAGATGCGGATCAACGCCGAGGATCCTGCCGCGGGATTCCGTCCCGATCCCGGCACCGTCGAGGAGGTCGTTCTCCCTCCGGCATCCGTTTCCGGCGCGACCGTCCGATTCGATTCCGGCGTCGCCGCCGGCTGGACGATCCCGCCCCACTATGACTCCCTGATCGGAAAGCTCATCGTGCACGCCGCGGACCGCGCCGGCGCGATCGCCGCCGCGCGCGAAGCGCTTGCGGCGCTGCGCATCGCCGGCGTGAAGACGACGATCCCGCTGCACCGGAGGATCCTCGACGATCCCGAATTCGTCGCCGGGCGGTACGACGTGGGCTGGCTCGCCAGGAAGGCGCTCGCGTCCGAGGCGGCGGTGACGAAGGGATAGGGCATGGCGAAGGTCCTCCTCGATGCCATCGGGTCGCCTCGCGAGCGCGCGCTCGATCCCGCCGCCTGGGACGCGCAGCGCGCCCACCTCGCCGCGGCCAACGCGGCCCTGCGCGCCAAGCGCGAGGAGGTCCGCGCCGGGTGGGGCGACGAGTACGCCGCCCGCGTGCGCAAGAAGGGAAAGCTGACGACCTGGGAAAGGATCGAGCGGCTCGTCGATCCCGGGACGCCCGTGCTCCCGTTCGGGACCCTCGTCAACTACGGCCGCACCTTCGGCGAGGACAAGAAGACCTCGCCCGGAGCGGGCGTCGTCACCGCGTTCGCCCGCGTCGAGGGGCGCTTCACGGTCGTCATCGCCAACGACAACACGGTCGCCTCGGGCTCGTGGTGGCCGCAGACCCCCGAGAAGATCCAGCGCGCGCAGGAGATCGCGCTGCGGCTGAGGCTTCCGGTCGTCTACCTCGTCGACTGCTCGGGGCTCTTCCTTCCCGAGCAAGCACGGACCTTCCCCGGCCGCACCGGGGCCGGGGCGATCTTCCGGATGAACGCACTTCTCTCCGATGCCGGTGTGCCGCAGGTGGCCGGCGTCCACGGAGACTGCATCGCCGGCGGCGGGTACATGCCGATCATCTCCGACGTCGTGTACATGACCGAGCAGGCCTACATGGTCATCGCCGGGGCAGCGCTCGTGAAAGGGGCGAAGTCGCAGCACATCACCTCGCTGTCGATCGGCGGGCCGGACGTCCACGTCCACCTCTCGCGGTGCGCGGACCATCGCGTTCCCGACGACGAGACGCTGCTCGCATGCGTCCGTCGCGAGATCGCGAAGCTCCCGTCACCCGCGTGCGACTACTACCGGTACGGGGCAACGGCCGCGCCCCCGCGGTTCGACCCTTCGGAGCTCGACGGGCTCTTCCCCGCCGACCACCGGCACGCGTACGACACGCGCGAGGTGCTCGCCCGCCTCACCGACCATTCGCTGTTCCGCGAGTTCCTCCCCGACACCGGGAGGGAGATGATCTGCGGCATTGCGCGGATCGGGGGACTCTACGCCGGCTTCGTCGCGAACAACCTCGCGCTCACCGATCATCCCGTTCACGCCGATCTCAAGCGGCCCGGCGGCATCCTGTACCGCGACGGGATCGCGAAGGTCGCGCAGTTCTCCCGCGCCTGCAACGACGACGGGATCCCTCTGATCTGGCTCCAGGACATCTCCGGCTTCGACATCGGCCCCGAGGCGGAAAAGCAGGGGCTCCTCGGATTCGGATCGAGCCTGATCTACACGAACTCGACCAACACGGTGC
>DATKHQ010000242.1:0-1629 GCA_035510175.1 Candidatus Sulfotelmatobacter sp.
CAGTGCCCGAAGGCGCGCGAGCCCTCCCCCTCGACGAGGTACGCCGCCAGTGTGAACGGTGCGCCGCCGAAGCCGATCAGCGGCACGCGGCCGTCGAGCGCGCGCCTGAGGATGCGGATCGTCTCGTAGACGTGGGGGAGATCCTCCTCGGGCTCGTAGGACTCCAGCGCGTCGACGGCGGCGCGCGTGCGCACCGGCGGGTCGATCACGGGGCCGGGCACGAACGAGAGCGTCAGGCCCATCGCGGGAGCCGGGACGAGCAGGTCGGAGAAGAGGATCGCCGCATCGACGCCGAGCCGGTCGACCGGCTGGACCGTCACCTCCGCCGCGAGATCGGGGGTCGTGCACAGGGTCATGAAGTCCACGCGGCGGCGGATCTCGCGGTACTCGGGAAGGTAGCGCCCCGCCTGCCGCATCAGCCAGACGGGAGGCCGGGGAACGGGTTCTTTCCGGCATGCGCGGAGGAACAGGTCGGCGGGCGCGCTCACGCCGTCACTCGTCGAGCAGCGACTTCGCGATGGTCGAGAGCTGCATGAACGACGTGCCCTCGTAGATCTTTCCGATCTTCACGTCGCGGTAGAGCTTCTCCACCGGGTACTCCGTCGTGTAGCCGTTCCCGCCGAGCACCTCGACCGCCTGCGCCGCGATCCGCTCGGCCGCCTCCGAGGCGTACAGCTTCGCCATCGCGGCCTCCTTGGCGAAGGGGAGCCCCGCGTCCCGCAAGCGCGCCGCGTTGTAGACCAGCAGGCGCGACGCCTCGAGCCGCGTCGCGGCGTCCGCGAGCTGGAAGCGCATCGCCTGGAACTCGGAGAGGGTCTTTCCGAACTGGACGCGCTCCCTCGCATAGCGGACGGCGGCGTCGAGCGCCGCCTGGGCGACCCCGAGCATCTGCGCGCCGATGCCGATCCGTCCCTCGTTGAGTGTCTCGATCGCGATCTTGTACCCGCGCCCGATCTGTCCGACGACCCGGTCCGAAGGGATCGCGCATCCCTCGAAGAGCAGCTCGCACGTGGACGACGCGCGGATCCCGAGCTTGTCCTCGCGCTTGCCGAGGGAGAAGCCGGCGTCCGACTTCAGGACGAGGAACGCGGTGATTCCCTTGTACCCCGCCGACGGGTCGACGGTCGCGAAGACGAGGAACAGCCCCGCCTCGGCGGCGTTCGTGATCCACATCTTGTGGCCGTCGAGGACGAACCGGTCGCCCTTCGGGACGGCGCGGCATTGAAGCGCGAAGGCGTCGGAGCCGGAGCCGGCTTCCGAGAGGCAATACGACGCGACCGTGTCGGCGGCGGTACGGGCGAGGTAGCGGCTCTTCTGCTCGGATGTGCCGTACTTCGCGATCGCGTTGTTGACGAGCGTGTTCTGGACGTCGACCAGGACCCCGACCGCGGCATCGGCGCGGGAGATCTGCTCCACGGCCAGGCACGACTGGAAGAACGTGCCGCCGGCGCCGCCGAGCGAGGCCGGGATGTCGATGCCCATGAGCCCCATCTCGAACAGCTTCGGAAGCAAATCCTCGTCGTATCGACCGGCCGCGTCCATCGCCCGGGCGCGGGGGGCGATCTCCGCCTGGGCGAACTCCGAGACGCCGTCGCGGAAGAGCGCCTCGTCCTCGGTCAGCACCGTCAG
>DATKHQ010000243.1:0-4009 GCA_035510175.1 Candidatus Sulfotelmatobacter sp.
CTTCGCTTCCTTCCGCTCCGGGTCGATCGCGAGGGCTCTCTCGAACGCGTCCTTCGCGCGGGCGTCGTCGCCCAGGCGTGCGAGCGAGGCACCCGCGTCGACCTCGAGATCGGCGCGGCCTCCCGCGGAGGCGAGATCGGCGTAAATCGCGTACGCCTCGCGGAAGCGTCCCGCGCGGAAGAAGTAGTACGCGAGCGTCTCGCGGTCGGCGCCGGCCGGGGAGGCTGCGGCGTACACGTCGGCCGCGCGCGTCCAGTCCCCGCGCCCCGCGAGGATCGTGGCCAGCTCCGTCCGGTCCGCCGCGGTCGCGTCCGCCGAGGCGACCTTGGCCTCGATGGCGGCGCTCCGCTCTCCCTCGGCGACGACCTTGGCGCGGGTCGCCGTCAGGTCGGCCCGCGTGCGGCGATCGAGGCGGGTGTCGGCCAGGGCGAGGTCGAGCTGGGCCACGGCTTTCACGAAGTCTCCCCGGCGGCGGGCGATCTCGGCGAGCCCGGCGTGGGCGTGCGGGTCGGCGGGGTCGAGGGCGAGCGCGTCGCCGAACGCGCTCTCGGCGCCCGAGACCACGCCCATCCCGAGCAGCACTTGCCCGAGCGTCGCCCGGTGCTCGGGGCTTTTCGGCTCGAGGGCGATCGCCTTGCGGATCGTCGCCACCGCCTCGTTCGCGAACCCCAGGCGGCCGTAGGCGATTGCGAGGCGGTTCAGCCCGGCCGCGAAGTCGGGGCGCACGGAAATCGCCTCGACGAGCAGCTTCACCGCGTCGTCGAGCTTGCCCGTGCGCAGGTAGAGGTCCCCCCAGTGGGTGTACGCGGGGGCATACCCCTTGTCGCTGGCGATCGCCCGCCCGTAGAACGCGATCGCCTTCTCGTCGTCCCCTTGCGCCTCGGCGACCCGGGCCAGACCGTCGAGCGCCGCCGGGAACTCGGCGCGCAGCTTGAGCGCGCGGTAGTACGGCGGCGAGGCCTCGTCGACGCTCCCGAGCAACAGCCACGCGTCGCCGAGGGCGACGTTGGCCTGGAGGTGGTCCGGGTCGAGGTCGAGGGCGACCTTCAGCGACTCGATCGCCTCGGTGTACCGGTGGTCTCCCGTTTCCGCGAGGCCGAGGAAGTAGTAGGCGCGGAAGGAGTTCAACGCCTCGTTCGCGCACTTCGACAGTGCCACGACCGCGTGCGCGTAGTCCCCCTTCTCGTACGCCGCGACGCCCTCGTTCAGGAGCTTGAACGCCTCCGCGCGGATGTCGATCGCCTTCCCGGCGAGCGCCGCGGACACCGCCAGGAGCGAAACGGCGGCGGGACGAAGGGCCCGGGCGATCGGGGGGAGTCGCACCCCTGAAGTCTAGCCGGGTGCGGGCGGGGGTGCCGCGGGGATTACGCCGCGCTGTCCCGGACGATGATGCCGTCGCGGATCTCGACGATCCGCCCGGCCCGGCGCGCGAGGGCCGCGTCGTGGGTGATGACGATCAGGGTCCGACCCTGCTTCCACAGATCTTCCATCAGCGACATCACGTCGCCGCCGGAGGAGGTGTCGAGGTTTCCCGTCGGCTCGTCGGCCAGGAGGATGTCCGGGTTCATCGCCAGCGCGCGCGCCACCGCGACTCGCTGCATCTGGCCGCCGGACAGCTCGGTCGGCCGGTGCTCCATCCGGTCCTTGAGCCCGACTTTCTCGAGAAGCGCTTCGGCGCGCTCCCGCCGCTCCCGCCGCGCGATCCCGCCGAACATGAGCGGCATCTCGACGTTCTCGAAGGCGGTGATCTGCGGGAGCAGGTTGAAGTTCTGGAAGACGAAGCCGACGCGCTCGTTCCGGATCCGCGCCAGCTCGTTCCGGTCCAGCCCCGCGACCTCCTTCCCGCGCAGCAGGTAGGTGCCCGAGCTCGGCGTGTCGAGGCACCCGACCAGGTTCATCAATGTCGATTTTCCGGAGCCCGACGGGCCCACGACCGCGACGAACTCGCCGACCTCGACGGTCAGGTCGATCCCCTTCAACGCCTCGACCCGCACCTTGCCGGTGTCGTAGATCTTGCGGACGGTTCGCATCGTGATCACCCCGTCGAGGGCGGCGCCGTTCCTCGGGGTCTCGCGGAGTGCCGTTGCGGTCGCGTTCATCGCGTCCTCACTCATAGCGCAGCGTTTGCGCCGGGTCGATCGCCGCGGCGCGGCGTGCGGGGAAGTAGGCGGAGAGCAGTCCGATCACCCCGAGCACGCTCGCGGAGACCAGGCCGACCGACGGCGAGAGGGTCGGCTTGCCGAGGAATTGCAGCGCCTCGTTGTTGCCGGTCGGGATGAAGCCGATGGCGATGATCAGGAGCGTCGCGATCAGGATTCCCAGGACGCCGCCGAAGATCGTGTACGAGAGGCCTTCGAGGAGCAGGGGACCGGTGATCCACCCCGGCCGCGCGCCCAGGGCCATCTTGACCCCGATCTCCCGCGTCCGCTCCTTGACGGTCGCGTACATGATGTTCGCGACCCCGACGCCGCCGATCATCAGCGTCATCCCCCCGATCACGCCGAGGAAGACCTGGATCCCGAGGAGGATGTTGGTCATCACCTTCGCGCCCTCGACCGTGTCCCAGGCGCGGATCACCCGGTCGTCTTCCGGGTCGAACTGGTACTTCGCGGCCATCGTCTTCCGGATCTCCGCGAGGGCCTGCTTCATCCGGTTGGGGTCCTTCGGCCGGACGACCAGGTTGTCCAGCGTGTCGTTCCCGAACTGGGCGCGGAAGGTCGTCAAAGGAACGACCGCGTGGTTCTCGTCGGGCCCGCCGTACGTCCCCATCTGCAGCCGGTGCTTGAGGACGCCGACCACCGTGTAGGTCATGCCGTTGACCAGGACCGGATTGCCGATCGGATCGCCGGAGCCGAACAGGTCCGTCGCCAGCTTGTCCCCGAGGAAGACGACCCGCCGGCGCGATTCGACGTCCTCGTCGTCCAGGAACCGGCCCCCGGCCTGCGGCACGTGGTTGCGGAGATCGCCGAACGACACGTTCACTCCGACGAGGTGCCCGTTGACCGTCTTACGGCCGTTCGTGAACGTGACGCCCCATTGTCCGTACTCTCCCGAGACCTCGGAGAGCTCGGGGATCCGCTCCTTGAGCAGGTCGATGTCCTCGAACTTGAACCGGATCGAGCGGCCGGCGGCGAGCCCGTGCCAGTTCTTCGTCGTCTCCGTGGCCCACAGGACCGCGATCCCGTTCCCCATCCCGCGCCGCGCCGTGGACAGCTGGTTCTTGAGCCCCTGGCCGAACGCCAGGAGAAGGAGGAGCGACACCGAGCCCCAGGCGATCGCGGCGACCGTGAGCACAGCGCGCTTCCTCTGGAGGCGCGCCGACCTCAGGAACAGGTTGCCGATGACCCGGAGATTGCTCAAACCGCCCTCCTAGAGCTTCATCGCCACGACCGGGTCGAGCCGGGCGGCGTCGCGGGCGGGGAAATACCCGGCGAGCAGGCCGATCGTCCCGAGCAGCCCCGCGGTGATCGCGGTCACCATCGGCGAGAGCGTCGGGTCGCCGACGTACTCGGTGAGACCGAGGGCGGGAAAGACCGCGCACAGCGCTCCGGTGATCGCGATCCCGATGAGACCTCCGACACCGGTGAGGAGCAGCGTCTCGAGGAGGAACTGGAGGAGGATCGCGCCCGGGCGCGCGCCGAGCGCCATCTTGATCCCGATCTCGCGCGTCCGCTCCTCGACGACGACGTTCATGATGTTCGAGACGCCGATCCCGCCGACCACGAGGGTCAGCGATCCCACGATCGCCAGGAACGCCCGGAAGCCGAGCATGAACGTGTCGATGAACTTGAATTGCTCCGTCGTGTCCCAGATCGCGATCGCTTCCTTGTCCTTCGGGTCGAAGCGGTGCTTGCCCGCCGCGATCTCGATCACCTGCGCCTTGAGACGCTCCGTCTGCGAGGAATTCCTGGCCTTGAAGATGAACTCGTCGACGAACTTCGCGCCCGTGAGCGTCCGGAACGTCGAGCCCGGGATCAGCACGTTGTCCTTGTCCCGCCCCGAGTACGAG
>DATKHQ010000244.1:0-4649 GCA_035510175.1 Candidatus Sulfotelmatobacter sp.
CTACGGCGGTCCGCTCGGAAGCGACTCCGCGGTGCAGGCGCTCGCCGCGCGCGCGCGGGAGCTCTCGCGGGAGTCCGGGGCGAAGCTCCTGGAGCTGCGAAGTCGAGGGCCGCTCCCCCTGGACATGCCCGTCTCCTTGCGAAAGATCACTGTCGTACTCGACCTCCCCGGCGACCCGCGGCCCCTCTGGGACGCCTTCGACCCCAACGTGCGGCGCCGCGTGCGGCGCGCGGAGAAGGCCGAGATCACGACGCGCTTCGGTCCGGACGAGCTGGATGCGTTCTACGTCGTGTTCGCCCGTCACATGCGGGATCTCGGCACGCCGGTCCACGCGAAACGCCTGTTCCAGGAGGTCCGCGAAGCGTTTCCGGAGGAACTGTGGCTCGGCTGCTCCTACCACCAGGGAACGCCGATCGCCGCGATCGGCGGCTTTCGCTGGGGGGACGAGTTCGAGGTGACCTGGGCCTCCGCCCTGGTCACGCACAAGCAGCTCGCCGCCAACATGCTCATCTACTGGGCCTTCATCGAGCGCTCGATTGCCTCCGGGGCGCGCGTGTTCAACTTCGGGCGCTGCACCCCCGGTGGCGGAACCCACCGGTTCAAGAAGCAGTGGGAAGGGACCCGCGATGAGCAGCTGCACTGGTACCAGGACCGCGCCGGGGAGGCGGCGGGGACGCCGTCCCCGGACGACCCGTCGTACGCCTGGGGTCCGCGGGTCTGGAAGCGCTTGCCCCTCTCGCTGGCCACGATGATCGGGCCGCGGATCGTCCGTGGCATCCCCTAGCTGCGCCCGACCTCGCGGTAGATCTCGAGATAGCGTTCGGCCATCCGCTCCACACGGTACTCCTCGGGAAGGTCCGTGGCGGGGACACGGCCCGCGAGGGCCTCCGCGAGGGCGTCGGCGAACGCGCGCGGATCTCGGGGAGGCACGAGCCGGCCGCCCCCGGCCCGCCGGAGCACCTCCGGCACGCCACCGACCGCGGTGCAGACGATGGGCCGGCGCGCCGCGATCGCCTCGAGGAGCACGAGGGGCATCCCCTCCGACCGGCTCGACAGGCAAAAGACATCCGCCGCCGCGAGCACCGAGGCGGCATCGCGCACGAACCCCGGGAGCACGACCCGCGCCTCCGAGCCGAGGTGGGCCGCCTCCGAGAGGAGCTCCGCGCGCAGCGGTCCCTCGCCGGCGATCACGCAGACCACATCGGGCGGCATCAGCGCGTGCGCGCGCAGGAGCATGACGTGATCCTTCACGGCGGTCAGCGCGCCGAGCGTCGCGACGACGCGTGAGCCCGAGGCGATTCCGAGCCGCCGGCGGGCCTCCTCCCGCTGGGGCAGCCGGGACCAGGGCTTCTCGTCGATCCCGTTCGGGATCACGCGGATCTTCCCGGCGCCGAACCGCAGCCTCTCGGCCAGAGCCCGGGCGGTCCCGTCCGAGACCACCACGACGCGGCGCGAGAGCGCCTGGGCGACGGCCAGCTTGATCCAGAACCGCCCCCCCCGCTTCGACGCCATCGCGACGTCGCCATGCTCTGTCGCGACGCAGGGAACCCCGGAGATCGTGGCGCCGATGCTCCCGTAGAACCCGGCATCGAGCAGGTGCGTGTGGACCACGCGGATCGACTCGCGGCGCAGAAACCCCCGGAATTCCGCGATCCACCGCAGATCCGCGGACCCCGCGGTCGGCAGGACGGTAACCGGCCACCCGCGCGCGCGGGCTTCGCCGGAGAGCCAGCCGTCGTTCATGACGACCAGGCGCTGGCTCCCGCCGGAGCGTCCGAGCGCCGCCATCAACGAGAGGATCACGGACTCGGCTCCCCCGGGGTCGCGGGAGTCGGTCACGTGACAGATCGGCCCGCTCTCGTCCGGATCACCCATGCCCGGAGCTCACGGCGCCGCCGCGCCGTCCGCGGGGTCGGGTGTGGCCCGGACGAGGAGCAGCCGGTAGCCCAGGTAGCCCGTGGCGAGCAGCAGAACCGTGCCGGCGTGGAACACGACCAGGACCATGCTCACGGACAGGCGGCTCTCGTTCACGCCGAACGACAGGGCCAGCTCGAGCGCGGTCTCGACCGCCAGCGCGAGCGCCGCCGCCATCGACGCGAGCACGAGGCGCCCCTCGAAGCGCCGCAGCCAGCGGCAGGACAGGACGAGCACGAAGAGAAGAATCGAGCCGCAGATGAGCTTCCAGACCACGAGCGTCGTCGGCCACCACAGGCTGACGTCGCGCGACATCGTCACGAAACCGGCATGCGTGTCGAGATTGCCGAGCGTGTAGTACACCCCCGCCGTGTGGCCGAAGATGTCGAGGATGACGAATCGGACGTAGGCGAGCGTTCCGCCGGCGAGCAGCGCGACCGTGCGGGCCGGCGCGAGCGTGTCGGGAAGGCGCGTCAGCGCCAGCAGGGCCAGCGAGACGAGGACCAGCGAGATCGTGTCGATGTCCGTGCTCATGACGAACAGCATCGAGAACACGAGGCACGCCGCGATCGATCGCTTTCGGACCGCGGGGGCCTCGGCCCACGCGCCCCACCCCAGCCCGGCGAGATGGAGCGAAAGGCTCGCCAGGAACGTGCTCTCGCTCGGTGCCAAGCGGTAGGCGAGCGCCGCGAGCAGCGGGGCCGCGCACACGAGGGTCGCTCCCGAACGCCATGCGAACACCGCCGCGCCGAGCCACGGGAGGAGCACCACGGCGGTGTGCATCGCGGCGGACAGCGTCGTGGAGTTTGTGGCGAGGAAGCCGAACGGCCAGAGCGGGATCAAGCAGCCCATGGCCGCCAGGAACCAGCGCTTGTCCCGTTCGAGCCGGAAGGAAAGGAGCCACAGCGCCACCGCACCCGCGATCGCGGCGTACAGATATCGCGGCCAGAGGCGCTCCCCCAGCAGGCCGAACACGACCCTCTGGCTCGCGACGAAGAACGCCGCGGCGCCACCCGCGGCGAGAGCCGTCCACGTCCACCGGGCCGCGGCCGCGCGCAGCGCCAGGGCGAGCAGGCCGGTGAGGACCACGGGGACCGCCTCGAGCGGCTGCAGGATCCCGAGCGCGAACACCACGGAGCCGATCACCCACGGCTCGGCCTCGCCGAGCGCGCGGCCGAGCCCGGCGAGCCGGCCCCGGAACAGCCAGAGCGCCGCGGCAGCGACCGGCACGAGGGCCGCGACGAGAAGGCCTCCGGCCCGCATGAGCGCCGCGCCCCCGTAGAGGAACCGCGCGGCGGACGCACCGAGCAGAAGCGCCCCCACGACGCAGGAGACGATCGCGGCGCGGCGCGCGCGGGACGCGGCCGAATCCGCGAGCGCGCGCGAGAGCATGACGACCTCGAGGACGGCCAGGGACACCAGGACGGGAATGCGCAGGACGGACGAGATCGACAGGAGAAGCAGCATCGCCGCGCCGGCGGACAGCGCCGGGACCAGGCCCGTGACGATCGTGGTGCTCGCGAGGAACGTCAGCACCGCAGCGAGGGCGAGCACCGCGATCCAGAGGAACGAGCCGAGGTCCGGCCGCGACCCGGTGCGGACCGCTTCTATGAGCCTCTCCCCCACCAGGCGGGAGAGGCGGATCGCGTCGCCGTGGTTGTCCCGGCCGAGCGCGACGCCCGCTTCAGCGATGGAGGAGTCGATGTCCCGCGGAACACACACCTCGCGAAAGGCGGCGATCGCGCGGAGTCGGCTCGCGTTCGCCACCTCGAGCTTGGCCCTGTCCCCGGCGTCCATGGCGAGGAAGGCGTCGGGGACGTTCTTGAGGATCCCCCCGGGAAGGCGGGTCCCGAGCAGAGCGGCGATGACGAGCGGCATCTGCATGCCGTCCATCTCGAAACCGTGAGCGGGGCGGACCCCGCCGCCCGCGAAGACGACCGGAACCCGGCGGTAGATGTCGCCGCTGCCTCCGTGGCTGCCGAACAGGTCGCAACCGTGATCGGAAGTGATGATGAACGTGGTCGCGCCGTCGTCGACATCGCGAAGGAATTGGGCCACCTCGGCGTCGACCTGACGGAGCAGCCGCTTGTACTCCGCACTCTGCGTCCCGTACTGGTGGGCGAAGAAATCCGTCCGGTCGATATGCAGCGACAGGAACGACGGCGACGCGCCCGACAGGAGGGCGCCCCGGGCGGCGGCGAGCGCGGCCTCGTCGTTCGCGTAGAGATTACGCGCGCTTTCCCGGCCGGGATCCTCCTCGGAGCGATTCCCCAGAAGGTCGGTCCAGATGTGGTCGCCCTCGAACCGCACGCCCTCCCCCCGGCCGGCGAGATCGTCGAAGACGGTCCAGTGAGGGAAGCGACGCTGGGCGAACGTGTCGAGCGTGTCGCGGAAGCTCGGGCTCGTACCGACCGTCATCGCCCGGACCCCCGTGGTCGACACGGTCTCGGGAGGCGCGATCAGGACCCCGGCCGCCCCGCGGCGAGCGAGCGCAACCAGGTTCGGCATGATCGACGGATCCGTCCCGACCCGGACCGGTACGGAATCGAGCAAGACCAGGACGACGCGACGGGTCAGCCGCGGCACACCAGTCTCGACGGGACGGAGCGAGCTCGGCTCCTTCGCTTCCAGCCGGACCCGCGCCCCGTCGGCGAAAAACCCCACGGCCAGGAGGATCAGGAATGCCAGGGAGGCGAACAACTGCCGCGGACTGAGAGGTGCGGTTCGGTCGGTCG
>DATKHQ010000245.1:0-8716 GCA_035510175.1 Candidatus Sulfotelmatobacter sp.
GAGACCGGGTGCGACGGCGTGATGATCGGGCGCGCCTCGATGAAGAACCCGTGGATCTACCGCCAGACGGCGGACCTCCTCGCGGGAAGGGCGCCGATGGCTCCGTCGATCGCCGACCGCCGCGACGTCATCCTGCGTCACTTCGAGCTGGTGGTCGCCCAGGAGGAGCCGGTGATGGCGCTGCACAAGCTGCGCACCTTCACCGGGTGGTACACGCACGGCCTCGCGGAGGGAAAGCATCTCCGCGCACGTATCGGCGAGCTGAAGACGACCGGCGCGTTTCTCGACGCGGTCTGCTCGTTCTTCGCCGCCGCCATGAGGACCGCAGCATGAAAGTCTCGAAACGCGGACAGTACGGGATGCGCGCGCTGTGCCATCTCGCGGAGACCTACGGCTCCGGCGTGGTGCAGATCCGGGAGATCGCGCGGCGCGAGTCCATTCCGGCGAAGTTCCTGGAAGGCATCCTGCTCGAGCTCAAGCACGCGGGAATCGTGAGGAGCCGCCGCGGGATCGACGGCGGGTACGAGCTGGCGCGCCCGCCGGTCGAGGTCATGCTCGGGCAGATCATGCGCGTGCTCGACGGCCCGCTCGCCCCGCTCGGCAGCGCCGCCGAGCTCAAGGAGCTGATGAGGACCGATCCTCGCCAGGGCGGGTTCTACTCGGTCCTGATGGACGTCCGCGACGCGGCGGCCTCGATCCTGGACAAGACGTCGCTCGCCGACGTCGTCGCGCGCAACGCGAAGCTCGAAAGCGCGCGGTGAGGCTCCCATGGACCTGAAGGCAATTCAAGCGGCCCTCAAGATCCACAAGCTCGACGCGTGGCTGTTCTGCGACCACCACCGGCGGGATCCGATGGCGTACCGGATCCTGGGCCTCCCCGAGACGGGGATGGCCTCCCGGCGCTGGTGGTATCTCGTCCCGGCGGAGGGGGAGCCGGTCAAGCTCGCGCACCGCGTCGAGCCCCGCAAGCTCGACGCGCTGCCCGGACGGCAGGAGCACTATCTGTCCTGGACCGAGCTTCACGCGAAGCTCAAGGCGATGGTGGCGGGGCGGCCGCGCATCGCGATGCAGTACTCGCCGAACAACGACATTCCCTACGTCGGGCTCGTCGACGCGGGGACCGTGGAGCTGATCCGCTCGTTCGGTCCGGACATCGTCTCCTCGGCCGACCTGGTGCAGCAGTTCGAGGCGACCTTCGGCGAGGCGGGGCACGCGAGCCACGTCTGGGCGGGCGAGCGCGTCCAGGCGATCAAGGACGAGACGTTCGCGCTGATGGTGAAGGCGCTGCGCGACAGGGTCGGCGCGACCGAGTACGAGCTGAAGGAGCACATTCTCCGGCGGTTCGCGCAGGAAGGGCTGACGAGCGAGGGGGAGAGCCCGATCGTCGGCTTCAACGATCACCCGGCGGACCCGCACTTCGAGCCGACCCGGGAAGGCGCGTACACGTTGAAGTCCGGCGACACGGTGCTGCTCGACCTCTGGGCGCGCCGCATCGAGCCGGTCGGCGTCTACTACGACATCACCTGGTGCGCCTACGCGGGACCCAAGCCGCCCGATCCGTACGAGGAGATCTGGGGGGTCGTGCGGCGGGCGCGGGACGCGGCGGTCGCGTTCGCCTCGAAGCGTATCGACTCCGGCGACCCGGTTCACGGATACGAGATCGACGACGTCTGCAGGAAGGTGGTCGCCGACGCGGGCTACGGGGACGCCTTCCTCCACAGGACGGGGCATTCGATCGGGACGTCGGTCCACGGCAACGGGGCGAACATCGACAACCTCGAAACCCGCGACGGCCGCCGGATCGTCCCCGGGACGTGCTTCTCGATCGAGCCCGGGATCTACCTCGCGGGAAGGATGGGCGTGCGCGCCGAGGTGGACGTGTACGTGACGCCGCGCGGGAAGGCCGAGGTGTTCGGCGCGATCCAGGAGGATCTCGTCCTCCTTGCGTGACCCGAGCGCCTGGCTCCCGAAGTCGGTCGAGGCGCTCCGGTCTTACGACCGGAGGACCTTCTCATCCGACCTCGTCTCCGGGATCACCGTCGGGCTCGTCGCGCTCCCGCTCGCGATGGCGTTCGCGATCGCCTCCGGAGTTCCCCCGGAGAGGGGGATCTACTGCGCGATAGTCACCGGTTTCCTGATCTCGGCCCTGGGCGGATCGCGCTGCCAGATCGGAGGCCCGACCGGCGCGTTCGTGGTCGTCGTCGCCGGGATCGTGGCGAAGCACGGCGTGGACGGCCTCTTCATGTGCACGATGCTCGCCGGAGTGCTCCTCGTGATCCTCGGGATCACCGGGCTCGGGACGGCGGTCAAGTTCATCCCACGGCCGGTCGTCGTGGGGTTCACGAACGGGATCGCGGTCCTGATCGCCTCGACCCAGATCAAGGACTTCCTCGGCCTCGCGGTCGACCGTCTCCCGGGCGACTTCGCCGGCCGCATGGCGGCCCTGGCGAGGAGCGTCGGGAGCGTCTCTTGGGTGGCCGTGCTCCTCGCCACCAGCTCGGTCGCGATCATCGCGTGGACCCGGAAGCACGCGCCGCGGATCTCGGGAAGCGTTCTCGTCCTGATCGCGGGGACGATCGCGGCGAGCGCCCTCGGATGGCGCGTGGAGACGATCGGCTCCCGCTTCGGGGGGATTCCGGCCGGGCTTCCGCACTTCCAGATCCCGACGCTCCGCCTCGATCTCGTGCCGGGCCTGCTCTCGTCCGTCGTCACGGTCGCGATGCTCGGCGCGATCGAATCCCTGATGTCGGCGGTCGTCGCGGACCGGATGTCGGGGGACCGGCACAACCCCAACGTCGAGCTGGTCGCGCAGGGAATCGCGAACGTCGCCTCGCCGATGTTCGGCGGGCTGCCGGCGACGGGCGCGATCGCGCGCACCGCGACGAACATCAGGACGGGAGCGAAGACACCGATGTCGGGGATCATCCACGCGATCACGCTCCTCCTGATCGTGCTGTTCGCCGCTCCCCTCGTCCGCCACGTGCCGATGGCGATCCTCGCCGGGATCCTGATGATGACCGCCTACGGGATGGGGGAGTGGGGGCAGGTCCCCGAGCTGCTGCGCCTGACCCCCGCCGAGATCTCCGTCTGGCTGATCACCTTCGCCCTCACCGTCTTCGCCGACCTCACGGTGGCGGTCGAGGTGGGGATGATCCTGGCCGTGCTCCTGTTCATCCGGAACGTGACCGCGACGACGACGGTCACGAGGGTCACCGACGACTACGTCCGCGACGGGTACGTGCACACCCTGCAGGACAAGGACATCCCGCCCTACGTCGCGATCTACAGGATTCACGGCCCGTTCCTGTTCGGCGCCACCGACAAGATCGCCGAGGTCACGGACGCGCTCGACGTCCAGCCGCAAGTCGTCGTGGTGCGCCTGCGCAACATGACGGCTCTCGACGCGACCGGGCTGCTGGCGCTTCAGGATCTCGCCGGGGCGTTGCACGCGTCGGGACGCGACGTGGTTTTCTGCGGGGCCCGGGAGCAGCCGCGGAAGCTGATGGAGCAGGCGGCGTTCGCGCGCGTCGTCGGCGCGGAGAACATCTGCGACAACGTGCTGGCCGCGATCGAGCGGGCGCGCGCGCTGCACGAGGCGCGTCAGCGGGACGCGGAAGGGGTCCCCAGAGCCTGAAGCATCCGCTCGGCCGCCTCGACGACGAGGCGCGCCACCTCCGGCGCGCGCCCCGGAAACAGGTGCTTCGAGGCCGCGACCGGCAGCAGCTCTCCGCGCGGGGCCGTCGCGGCGAGGACGGCCTCGACCTCTTCGATCGACCCGAACTCGTCGTCCGTTCCCTGGATGACGGCGAGCGGGCGGCCGAGCCGTGACAGCGCGTCGAACGGCCACAGGCGGACCGGGAGCCCGATCGCGATCAGCCCGCTGACGTTTTGGTCCGCGAGCGCTTGCGCGGCGGCGCACTGCGCGCCGAAGGAGTAGCCGACGAGGAGGTGCGGCCGTCCGGGTGAGAGAGCGCGGACCCACCGCGAGGCGGCGGCGAGGTCGCCGACCTCACCGCGCCCGTCGTCGTGGACTCCCTCGCTTCCTTCGACGTCGCGGAAGTTGAAGCGAAGCGTGGTGAGACCGATCCGGTTCAGCTCGCGGTCGACGTGGAAGATGACCGGGTTGTGGAGCGTGCCGCCGTACAGCGGGTGAGGATGCGCGATGGCCACGGTCGCCTTCGGATCGTCGGCGGTGCGCAGCGCCGCCTCGAGGCGGCCTACCGGACCTTCGATGAAGAGCTTGCGGGACGCGGTCATCGGAAGATTATTGCCGACGCGTCGTTGAAAGTCGCCCCGCGAAGCCTTGAGCCCATTCCGCTAGACTGGGCGCGGAGAAACCGGTGATCGATGAATTGACGGAAGCCGGGGCCGGCGGAGACCGCCACGCGGCCAGCTACCGCGACCTCGCTCGCCGGATTCTTGCCGCGGCCGAGGAGGGACGCCCGCGCGAGAGCTTCGTCGACCGCGCGCTGCGATTGCTGCTCGACGATGCCGAGGCGGCGCGCGTGGTGCTGCGTGTCCGGGAGCACGGCGACGAGGTCGTGCGAACGCTCGATGCGGGGGCCTCGACCGTGCGGAGGCGCCACGAGCCGGTCTCGGCCCCGCCGCCGGTGGCTACCGACGGCGACTGGCGGCGCGCGCTCGACCCCGACGGGTCGATGTCGACCCGGCTCGGGAGCGTCTTCGCGAGCGGCGCGCGTCTCGAGGCGCTCGCCGCGACCCCGACCGGAAGCCTCCCGCGCCACTTGCGCGGACTCGTCGTCCGCGACGCCTCGTCGGTGGCATGGATCCCTCTTGCCGTGAGCGAGGATCCGACGGCCGCGCTCGTGCTCGTCCGCGATTCCGGCGCGCCGTTCGACCGCCACGCGGCGCGGCTGTACGAGGGGCTCGCCCAGATACTCGTGGTGGCGCTCGACCAGCAGCGCGCGCGCTGGGCGCTCGCCGAACGCATCAAGGAGCTCACCTGTCTCTACGAAGTCGCGCGTGTCGCAGGAGATCGCGAGACCGCGCTCGACGAGGCCCTCTCGCGCGTGGCGGCCGCGCTCCCCCCCGCGATGCAGCACCCTTCGGCGGCGGGAGCTCGGATCGTCGTGGACGGCACCGACCACGCAACCCCCGGGTTGAGCGAGGGCCCCCACCGGCTGGCGGCGGACGTCGTGATCCAGGGGGTCACGCGCGGCGTCGTCGAGGTGATCTACGGAAGCGGCGTCGAGGCGGAGCCGTTCCTGCGGGAGGAGCGGGCGCTCCTGCGAGCGGTGGCGGGAGAAGTGGGTCGGCTCGTCGAGCGGGAGCGGGACGCGCGAGAGCACGCGCGATTGGAGGAGCAGCTTCGGCACGCGGAGCGCCTCGCGACGATCGGCACCCTCGCCGCGGGCGTGGCGCACGAGTTGAACGAGCCGCTCGGCGGTGTGCTCGGGTTGGCGCAGCTGGCGGCGAAGACCGAAGGCCTGCCGCCCACCGCCGCCGCGGACCTGGGCAAGATCATTCGCGCCGCGCTCCATGCGCGCGAGATCGTGCGCAAGCTCATGCTGTTCGCGCGGCACGAGCCGCCGCGGAAGAGCGTCGTTCGCCTCGAGGGCCTCGTGGGAGACGCTCTCGACCTGCTGGCGCCACGCTGCGCGCACGCGGGAGTGGCCGTCGAGCGCGAGTTCGCTGAGGGACTTCCCGACCTCGTCGCGGATGCGGGCCAGATGCGTCAGGTCGTGGTCAACCTCGCCGTCAACGCGATTCAGGCGATGCCGTCCGGCGGGACCCTCCGGGTGCGCATCACGGCCGAGAACGGTGCTCTCCTCCTGGAGGTCGCCGACGACGGCGCCGGCATGGACGACGCGACCCGCCGCCGGATTTTCACCCCGTTCTTCACCACGAAGGACGTCGGAGAGGGGACGGGGCTCGGCCTTGCCGTGGTGCACGGCATCGTGAGCTCTCATGGAGGAACAATCGCGGTGGACACGGCCCCCGGGCGCGGGAGCCGGTTCAAAGTGCGGCTCCCCACCGGCGCCGGCGCGACGCCGCGGGAGGAGGGGGCGTGACGGGCGCGAGCATCCTGGTCGTCGACGACGCCGCGGACACGCGCGAGGTGCTGCAGCGCAACCTCGTGGACGGTGGGCACCGTGTGCTCACGGCGCCAGACGTCGGCGCCGCGCTGCGGATCCTGGACGAGACGCCGATCGACCTCATCGTGACCGATCTCAAGATGCCGAAGGTCAGCGGCCTCGATCTCGTCCACCACGTCCGCGACAACCGGCCCGACGTCGAGGTCATCATGATGACGGGGTATGCCTCCATCGGCGGCGCGGTCGAGGCGGTGCATGCGGGGGCTGTCGATTACCTCGCGAAACCCTTCACGGACGGGGAGCTGCTCGCCGCCGTCGACCGTGCGCTCGCGCGCCTGGCCGACCGCCGCGCGGCGCGCGCCGAGGTCGAGGTCGCGGCACCGGCGGGCCTTCTGGGCCGGTCGCCCGCCATGCGCGAGGTCCATCGGACGATCGCGAAGGCCGCCGCCACACGCGCGACCGTCCTCATCACCGGGGAGAGCGGCACGGGCAAGGAGCTAGTCGCGCGCGCGATCCACTACGGGAGCGCTCGGGCCGCAGCCGCGTTCGTCCCGGTCAACTGCGGCGCGATTCCGGAGGGGCTGATCGAGAGCGAGCTGTTCGGGCACGTCCGGGGAGCGTTCACCGGGGCCACCGAAGCGCGCGCGGGCTTCTTCCTGACCGCGGACGGGGGCTCGATCTTCCTCGACGAGATCGGAGACCTGACGCAGGGGTTGCAGGTCAAGCTGCTCCGGGCGCTCCAGGACGGCGAGGTGACGATGGTCGGCGCCGCGCGCCCGCGGCGAGTGGACGTGCGCATCCTGGCCGCGACCAACAAGGCGCTGCGCGAGCTCGTCCGCAAGGGCACGTTCCGCGAGGACCTGTTCTTCCGACTCGACGTGCTCACGATCGACGTGCCCCCGCTGCGCGATCGGGGCGACGACGTGCTTCTGCTCGCGAGCCACTTCGCCGCGAAGTTCGCGGGAGAGATGTCCCGTCCGGTGCCGCGCCTCTCGGACGCGACTCTGGCCGTGCTCCGCGGGTACCACTGGCCCGGCAACGTGCGCGAGCTCGAGAACTTGATGCAGCGCCTGACCGTCCTGCTCGAAGGCGACGTGATCGACGTGGCCGATCTGCCGCCCCCCATGCGGTTCTCGGCGGCGGCGGGCTCGCCGGACCTGAGGTCGCTCGCCGAGGTCGAGGCCGAGCACATCCGGAGGGTCCTGGCGGCGGTCGGCGGCAACAAGACGCGAGCGGCGGAGATTCTCGGCCTCGACCGCAAGACGCTCCGCGAGAAGCTCAAGGTGCCCGGCGACCCGTGATCCGGCGGTGCGAAACGCCCCGCCGGGGGGATTCACCCCGGCCCCGCCCGCGAAAAAGCCGCCTGTCCTAGCGATTCCTGTCCGGCACGATCGTTGCCCTGAGGTCGTGGCGGAGGATCACGACGATGAGCACGATTCTGGAGCTTCCGGTTCGGGGCACGGTCAAGGGACTCTGCACGACTTGCGAGCATGCACCCCAGTGCACGCACCTGCGGCCGCACGACGTTCCGACACTCATGTGCGACGACATGGTCCCGCTTTCGATCGCGATCGCCCCCACGGCGGGAATCGATCCGGGTCAGGCCATCCCGGCGGGGAATCGCGTCGGGCCGAAAGGCCTGTGCGCGACCTGCACGCGCCACCCCTCGTGCCGATACCCCAAGCTCGAGGGCGGCGTCTGGCACTGCGAGGAATTCGATCCGGAGGTGACGCGATGAGCGGTGTGATGGCACGGCCGGCGGTCGCCCGACGGGGATCGGTCTACGAGGACGTCCGCCGGCAGTTCGACAGGGCCGCGGACGTCATGGGCCTCGATCCCGAGGTTCGCAAGATCCTCGAGACCACGACCAACGAGATTGTGGTCCATTTTCCCGTGAAGCTCGACGGCGGTCACATCGAATCGTTCACGGGCTACAGGGTCCAGCACAACAACGTGCTCGGACCGTACAAGGGAGGGCTGCGATTCCACCCGGCGGTCGACCTCGACGAGGTCCGTGCTCTCGCCTCGTGGATGACGTGGAAGACCGCCCTCGCCGGGATCCCCTTCGGCGGCGCCAAGGGAGGCATACAGATCGACCCGTCCAAGTACTCGAAGCGCGAGATGGAGCACATCACGCGCAGGTTCACGTTCGCGCTCGCGGGCAACATCGGCCCCGAGTACGACATCCCGGCGCCGGACGTGAACACCAACCCGCAGATCATGGCGTGGATCCTCGACACCTACCTTCAGATGATGCCCGCCCAGCAGCGCCAGAGCTGCACGCACGTCGTGACCGGAAAGCCGGTCGAGGCGGGGGGCAGTGTCGGGCGCGAGAAGGCGACGGGGCAGGGCGTTGCGTACTGCGTCGAAGCTTGGGCGGAAGATCACGAGCTCGAGATGGATGGCGCGACCATCGCGGTCCAGGGATTTGGAAACGTGGGATCCTGGGCGGCGCGCCTGCTCGCCGCCCAAGGCGCGAGGCTCGTGGCGGTGCAGGACGTCACCGGCGCGGTCGCCGCGCCGGGCGGGATCGATCCCGAGGCGCTGGCCGCCTGGGCGCAGGGACGCGGCGTCGCCGGGTTCCCGGGAGCGCGGCCGACGGACCCGGAGACTTTTCTCGAGACGCCTTGCGACGTCCTCATCCCCGCGGCGCTCGAGAA
>DATKHQ010000246.1:0-4614 GCA_035510175.1 Candidatus Sulfotelmatobacter sp.
CCGCGGCAAAAAGAGTCGTTGTGGCGAGCAAAAGAACGGTTACGCCGGTCGCGGCTCTCATGAGGATCCTCTCCCCGGAAGCTGTGAGTTTACGCCGTTAAGTACATCCCCGCACGATGGCTGGGCGAGTCCGGAAACACCAGAGAAGCCGACAAATGCCCCTAGAATTCCCGTTGGAGAAGGGGGACTTTAATTTTTCAGTGTGTCGTAGTAGTGTGAGCGCGCCTGGGTCCGCGTCGCCGAAGCCGCGCCCGGCATGGTTGGACTGTCGTTTCGCCCGACTAGACGAGGGCGCGCAGAAAAAGGAGATCCTGAAGCATGCGCAAGATGATGGCCGTGTTGCCGCTCGTGTTCGTCCTTCTCCTGGTGGCCGGTTGCGCCAAGCCGCCGCAGGAAGCGATCAACGCCGCGACCGCCGCGATCGACGCCGCCAAGCAGGCCGGCGCCGCCGATTATGCAGCGGACTCGCTCCGGGCGGTCGAGGACGCGAAGGCCGCGCTCGACGCCGAGCTCAAGGCCCAGGAAGACAAGTTCGCGTTGTTCCGCTCGTACAAGAAGACCGACGAGCTGGTCGCGGACCTGAAAGCGAAGGCCGACAAGGCCGCCGCCGACGCGAAGGCCGGGAAGGAGCAGGCCAAGAACGACGCCACGACGGCGATCAGCAATGCGACGACCGCCCTGAACGACGCGAAGGCCGCTCTCGAGAAAGCGCCTAAGGGCAAGGGCACCGCGGCGGACCTCGAAGCGATGAAGGCCGACCTGACGGCCGCCGAGTCCTCGATCGGCGAGGCGAACGCCGCGATGGGCAAGGAAGACTTCAAGGGCGCTAAGGCCAAGGCCGACGCGGCGACGACTTCGATCCAGAACGTCTCCTCGCAGATCCAAGCGGCAATCGAGGCCAAGAAGTCGGCGGCCCACCCGGCCGGTCACGCCAAGCACAAGTAGCTCCCACCGTATCGACGACAAAAGGGGCACGGAGCGTCAACGCCCGTGCCCCTTTTCGTATCCGGGTTACCCCCGCAGCCCCGTCCTGGACGGAACCGCTGGAAGGCCGGGGCGTTCTCCTCTAAATTCTTCATCAGGATGAGCATGAACGTCGCGCGGTTGACCTCGTTTCTCGCCCGCACCCGCTGGCGCCTGTTCGCACTCGTCTTCGGGACGACGCTCGCCGGTTGCGCGACCGTGCTCGTCTGGCCGATTGCGAGCGGGCGGACGGATGCCCCGTTCTACGCCAAGCGCATGACCCAGGAGTCCCTCGAGGAGGCGCGCCGTTCCCGCGCGGAGCGCTGGGCTCCGGAGGCGATGACCGCCGCGGAGGCCTCGGTCCGCCGGGCTTTCATGGAATACCGGCGGCAGGAGGTCAAGCTGCTCCCCTTCCGCGATTTCCGCACCACACGGGGGGCGCTCGAGTCCGCGACGGACGCCGCGCGCACCGCCCTCGCGCAGGGGAACAGGAACCGACTCGCCGCCAAGGCCGAGGCGGATGACGCGCTCTCCCTCGCCGACCGTGAGGCCTCACGCGGCAGCGACGTCGCGGAGGCCATGCAGCTCGGCCCTTACAACCGGACGTTGCTCCAGAAGAGCCGGATCGCGCTGCTCGAGGCGCACGCGCTCTACGACCGCGGCGAGTTCCCCTCCGCCGCGTCCCGGGCCCGCGAGTCGAGCGCCTGCGCGCAGGTCGTCAGCCGGAACGCGGCCGACGCCGCGTCGCGCTACGCCGACGCCTCCCTCGTCTCGCGCTGGCAAAGGATGATCGCGGAGACGGTCGCGTGGTCTCGGTCGAGCGGAAATCCCGCGATCGTCGTCCTCAAGGAGAACCACCGGCTCGACCTCTACGACAACGGCCGGATCGTCCGCTCCTACTCCGCGGACATGGGCTACCGCTCGGTCAACGACAAGCTGCGCTCCGGAGACGCGGCGACGCCCGAAGGACGGTACCGGATCACCGAGAAGAAACCCGGATCGACGTACTACAAGGCGTTCGCGCTCGACTACCCCAACGCCGAAGACCGCTCGCAATTCGAGCGGATGAAGCGCGCCGGACAGCTCCCCCGGGGCGCGGCGCTCGGCGGGCTGATCGAGATCCACGGCGAGGGTGGGCGCGGCAAGGACTGGACGAAGGGGTGCGTCGCCCTGTCGAACGACGACATCGACGACCTGTACCGCAAGGTCGGCGTCGGCACGCCGGTGACGATCGTCGGCGGCGACGGTCGGGGCGTGTTCGCGCAGCTCGCGCGCGAGTCCGGATCGGGCTCCGGAGGGACGCAATGATCGGCAACGGCTATCCGCTCGCCGACGACGAGGAACGGTCGCCCTCGCGGCCGCTCCGTGACGATCGTGTTCCCCCGAGCGACGGGCGTCCGCCGGGGCCTCGTGCTCGCGGCGGGCCTGATCGTCGCGTTCGGCGTCGTGGCCGCGGTGCTCGCGGCCGGCACCGGGTACGACTTCCAGGAAGCCTCGGGCACGTTGCAGGCCGCGCCGCTCGACGTGCCGAAGGATCCGGCCGCCGTCCGGAAGCTCCAGGCTCGCCTTCTGGCCCAGAACAAGCAGCTCTCCGCGAGCCTGGCGAAGCTCGCTCCGACCGGAACGTACATCGTCGTCGACCAGACGCAAAACCGGCTCTACCTCATGAACGGCACGACGATCACGCGCACCGCCGTGTGCTCCGCCGGCTCCGGGATGGTGCTCAGCGACTGGGGCGGGAAGCGCAAGTGGGTGTTCGATACCCCGCGCGGCATGTTCAAGGTCCGCACCAAGATCTCCGATCCGATCTGGCGAAAGCCGGACTGGGAGTTCGTCTCGGAGGGAAAGCCGCTCCCGACCAATCCCGCCGATCGATTCGAGTCCGGGACGCTCGGCAAGTACGCGCTCTACCTCGAGGACGGGTACATGATCCACGGCACGCTCTACACGCGCCTCCTGGGCCGGAGCGTCACGCACGGGTGCATCCGACTCGGCCCGGAGGACCTCCAGGCGGTCTGGGACGGAGCGCCGGTCGGAACTCCGGTCTACATCTTCTGAGCGCGCCGGGCATGAGCACCCTCCTCCCCACCCTGGCGCTGCTCGCCGCGGGGCTGGGCGCCAGCACCGGGCCTGCACCACAGCCCGCCGAGCTCCGGCACCTCGCCGCGCAGAACGACCTGCTCGCCAAGGAGCTCGCGCTGGCGAAGGGGAAGGAGTTCTACCTGCTCGCCGATCCCGCCGGGAAGACGCTCAAGCTGCTCTACCGGGGCGCCCTCCTGCAGCAGTACAAGGTCGACGGGATCGAGGTTGGCGTTCCGCAGGTCGCGTTCCGCTCGCGGGTGGAGCCGGGGACGTGGGAGGGGCGCGTCTGGGAGAACGGCGCGCTCGATCCCCCGCGGGCCCTCGACCGGATCGAGATCCAGGCTCCCCCGCCGACACCCGAGGGGACCGAGATTCCGGCGGTCGTCCCGCCGACACCCGAGGAGAAGTACCCGGTGCCCCCGCGGTATCACATCCGGTTCGCGGGCGGCCTCTCCATCGAGGTCCGCACGCCGGGGCCCGAGGCCCGGCGCGGCTTCTGGGGGCGGATGGCCGCGTCGCTGGCGGCGTGGTGGGATGACGCGAAGGCGGCCGCGTCGTCGAGCCCGACCGACACGCTCCGCTTGCACCTCTCGATGCCCAAGCAGGACGCGGAGTCTCTCTACCGCGCGCTCCCGCCCGAAACGAAGCTGCTGGTGGTTCCCCAGACGCCGTGACCCGTGGGGCTCCCCGTCAGTGCGCGGTGCCGCCGGTCGCGATCGCGTCGCCGCTGACGTGCGAGCGCTCGCCCGGTCCCTTGTGCGCCGGATCCCACTTCTTGATGCCCCCGGGACGCACGCCGCCGATCTGGTAGAGCTTCGGCTTGTCGAAGATCATCAGGTCGCGCGAGTGCCCGACGACGACGTACGTCTTCGACATGAAGATCGCCTCCTCGGGGCAAGCCTCCTCGCAAAGGCCGCAATAGATGCAGCGCAGCATGTTGATCTCGAACTTCGCGGGGAACTTCTCGATCGCGTGGAGCTTGTGGTCCGGCGGGTACTCGGCGGCCTCGATCGAGATCGCCAGCGGCGGGCACACCCACTGGCACATGTAGCAGGCGACGCACTTCTCGCGGCCGTCCTCGTCCTTGACGAGCGCGGGCACGCCCCGGTACCGGTCGCCGAACGCGTGCTTTTGCTCCGGATACTGCACCGTGTCCTTGGCGCGGAACATGTGGCGCCAGGTGAGCGCGAGCCCGCCCAGGATCGGGAAGTACAGCTTCTCGAAGACGCTCAGCTTACGCGCCCGCTTGACCTGCATCTCGCTCTCCCTCGGCCTCGTCGGGAAGCTCCACTTCGATGCCGTCGCCGGCCGGCCGGGTAGCGTAGCATGCGAGACGGACGCCGGGCATGTTGAGGCACGCTCCGCTCGCCGCATCGAAGATCCACCCGTGGCGGCGGCAGATCACGCGGCCGGCGTGAAACAGCCCCTCGCCCAAGGAGGCGTCCTCGTGCGGGCAGGTGTCGTCGGTCGCGAGGATGCCCCGCGTCTCGTCGTGGAAAAGAGCGATGCGGCGGCCGCCGACGGTCACGGTAATCCCTCGCCCGGGGGCGAGGTCCGCGGAGAGCGCCG
>DATKHQ010000247.1:0-4928 GCA_035510175.1 Candidatus Sulfotelmatobacter sp.
ATCCGCCGGCGAGTGGGTCATCGCCATCGGAGCTTTGTTCTGAGGAAGGGAAAGAGGCGACCGCCGCCGGCTGGAACGGGGGTTGTGGGGGGGGTGGGCCGGCGGCAGTCGCGGGGGAGGCTTTGCGTATTCGTCAGGCCAGCGAGAATCTCAAGTGCGCGCGATGCGGGCCGAGCGAGGCGCGAAGCTTGTCCTTCGCCTCCCGCTCGAGCTGGCGGACGCGCTCGCGGCTCAGGTTCAGGTTCTTCCCGATCTCCTCGAGGGTTTGCTCCTTGCCTCCGAGAAGACCGAACCGATTGCGAATGATGTGCAGCTCGCGCGCGTCGAGACGACCGAGCGCGACGTTGACCAGGGAGTTGACCTCCTGCGTATAGATCTTCTCCTCCTGGCTGACCGCGTTCGGGTCCGCGACGAGAGCCGCGAAGCGGCATTCCTCGTCCCGGTCCACGTAATCGTCGATCGAGAGCTCTTTTTGAAGCAGCGGGAAGATCATCTCGGGCTCCTCAGGCTCCCCTCGACTTGGGATACAGCAACGAGCGTGCCGAGACCGGCAGCGGCGTGCCCGATTGCGGCGAACTCCCCGCGGCATCCCGATTCGCGGCGGAATTACGGCCAAAACAGGTCCAATTTCACGAGGGGTAGCTCCCCACGAAACCAATGGGAATTACAGGGTCACTGCCAACGGCGTGCCGACCTGACGCCCCGCCGGCATGCGCGTGCAAGAATGGCGCTCCTTCTGCCCGCCGGAGCGACATGCCGCGCATCCACGTTCTCGACGACCATCTGATCAACCGGATCGCCGCCGGGGAGGTCGTCGAGCGTCCCGCGTCGGTGGTGAAGGAACTCGTCGAGAACAGCCTCGACGCGTCGGCTCGCGCGATCGACGTGGCGCTCGAAGACGGGGGTCGCCGGCGCATCGTGGTCTCCGACGACGGGCAGGGGATGGATCGCGACGACGCGCTGCTGGCGCTCGAGCGCCACGCGACGAGCAAGCTGGCCGCGTTCGAGGACCTCGACGCGATCGCCACGCTCGGGTTCCGCGGGGAGGCGCTCCCGAGCATCGCCGCCGTCTCCCGGTTCCGGCTGCGCACCGTGCCCGGAGCGGGGGCGGGGACGGAGATCGAAGTGCGGGCGGGACGGATCGGGGCGGTGCGCGAGATCGCGGGCGCGCACGGAACCTCGGTGGAGGTCGGCTCGCTGTTCGTCAATGTCCCGGCGCGTCGCAAGTTCCTCAAGGCGGCGCCGACCGAGCTGTCGCACGCGGTGCGCACCGTCGGCCAGTACGCGATCGCGCATCCCGAGGTCCGGTTCCGCCTCACCCACGACGGGCGTGGGCTCCTCGACGCGCCGCCGGCGCGCGATCTCGCCGAACGGGTCGCCCAGATCCACGGGCGCGAGCCGGCGTCGAAGCTGATCCCGTTCGACGCCCGCTCCGGCGGCGTCGCCGTCCGCGGCTTCGCAGGCCGCCCGGTGGACGCCTCCCCGCGCCGCGACACGCAGCACCTGTTCGTCAACGGGCGTGCCGTGACCGACCGCGTGCTGTCCCATGCGATCGTGGAGGCGTACGGTAATACCGCGCCGCGCGGGAGCTTCCCGGCGATCATCCTGTTCGTCGAGCTCGACCCCGCGCAGGTCGACGTCAACGTCCATCCGCGCAAGAGCGAGGTGCGCTTCGCGCGTGCCTCCCAGGTCCACGACGCCGTGCGCGACGCGGTGGCGTCGGCGCTTGCGAGCACCCTGGCCGTGCCTCGCCTGGCGGAATTGCGTCCCGAGCCCGCCGCGTGGTCGGCCCCGGCGAGCACCGTCGCCGCCCTGGGACGCGCGCTCGAGCACTTCGACGCCGGCGAGCCGTCGCGGGCCTACCGCGCGACGGCCGCTCCGCCCGTCGCCGCCGCGGTGCCTCGCGGGCTCCTCGACCCGGACAGTCCCGCGGCCGCGCAAGGGCGGCGCGCGACTCCGCTCGCCCAGTACCGGGAGTCCTACATCGTCGCGCAGGACGCCGAAGGGATCCTTCTCGTCGACCAGCACGTCGCGCACGAGCGGGTGCTCTTCGAGAGGTACCTCGCCGCAGCCGAGACGGACGACGTGCCGGTGCAGCGTCTCCTGTTCCCGGTGACGGTCGAGCTTCGCTCGGACGAGATGATCGTCGCCGAGGCCGAGATCGAGGAGTTCCGCCGGCTCGGGGTCGTCTATGAGCCGTTTGGGGGGCACACGATCCGTATCGACGCCGTGCCGGCGTTCGCCAAGGAGGTGGCTCCCGACCGTCTGTTGCGAGGGCTTCTCGGGGAGGCGGGAAAGACCCGGTCGGCGGCGACGGGCGTCGCCGAGCTCCGCCGTGTCCTGGTGACCAGCGCCTCCTGCCAGGCGGCAATCAAGGTCAACTACGCGTTGACCCGGGAGGGGATGCAGCAGCTTCTCGACGACCTGTTCCTGACCCAGAATCCCACGACTTGTCCCCACGGGCGGCCCATTTTGTTCCGCCTGACCCTCGAGGAGATCGAGCGTGCCTTCAGGCGGCGTTGACGCCCGGCCCGATCGTCCGTATATAGGGTCACGATGAGGCGCCTTTCACTCCTGGCGGTTGCGGTGTGCCTGGCGGCACCGGCGTTTGCCACGGACCTCGTGCTGTTCGAGGACGGGAGAGGAATTCGCGTCCGTCAGTTCGCTATAGCCGACGGCACTGGACGCCTGACGCTCGAGGACGGGGGGGAGGTGGCCGTCCCGGCAGCCTCGATCGTCGCCATCGAGCGCGCGGTCGATCCCGCCGACCCGGTCCCGGCGGCGGACCCCGACCAGGCGCCCCAAGCCGAGACGCTCGCGGACACCCTGCGCGCCGGCGAGGCGTGGCGCCAGGCGGCGGGCAAGTACGCGGACAAGCTCGCGGCCGCCGCCGACCGGTACGCACTCGACCGGGCCCTCCTCGCCGCGGTGGCCAAGGTGGAGTCGAACTTCGATCCGTTCGCGGTGTCGCCCCGCGGTGCGTGCGGGATTCTCCAGCTCATGCCGAAGACCGCCCGGCGGTTCGGCGTCGAGAAGATATTCGACGCGGATCAGAACATCGACGGAGGAGCGCGCTACCTCCGGTGGCTGCTCGACCGGTTCGGCGGCCGGGTCGACCTCGCGCTCGCGGGATACAACGCGGGGGAGGGGGCGGTCGAGCGGCATCGCGGGATCCCGCCGTTCGCCGAGACGCAGTGGTACGTCCTGAAGGTCCTCGACCGCGCGACCCAGGGTGGTCAGTCCTCGCCGCGCTGAGCGGCCTCGCGCGTCAGCCCCCGGACCCAGCCCCGCAGCATCTCGTTGTCGCCGATCGGCCGGGCGCCGCGCGCGTCCAGGATCCACTCGCTCCCGTCCTGTCTCAACGTCGCGGCCTCGGTCCCCCCGCCGCTCAGCGCAGCCAGCGCGCCCACCGTCTCGAACGGCTGTGCGTCGAGGCCTCCGGGGTCGCGCCGGAGGTCGATCGCGTCCTCGATCCGGGAAACGTCGTCGCCGATGAGGAGGCGCGGGCCGTCCACCGTCATCGCGAGCGTCCGGCCCGAGCTCGAGACGAAAGCACCGATCGGAACGTCGCGGTGCGTCCGCACAGCGGAGCCCCGGGTCAGGGCGGCCAGACCGATGGCGAGATCGACGAGCGAGCGCACGCGGTCGGTGCGGGTCATGCTCAGGACGCATACGCCGCGCGGACCCGAGGCGTTGCGGTAGAGCGCCAACGACGCGTATCCCTCGAGGTCCTCCGCAAGCGGGCTCACGATGGGACGCCCGAGGATCTGCTCCACGAGCTCGAGGCGGCGCGCGGCGGCGGCGGCCGACGGTCCGAGGACCGCGAGTCCCGCGAGGCGGCGCGGATTGAAGCGCAGGCGCACCGTCGCCTCGGGCCGGCCGGGAAGCTCCGAGGCGCGCGGGCGGTCGGGCGGGGGATCGACGAACAGGTCCAGGACGCACCCGCCGGCGCAGCGGAAGCGCCAGCTCTCGCTCACGTGCTCCGGTGAGAGGACGATCCGGACCACGGCGCGCGCGGGCAGAGCGTCGGCGAGCTCCGGAGCGCCGATCCGCGCGAGCGATGCGCGCGCGGCCGCTCGCAAGTCCGCTTCGAGCTCGATCGAGCCGTCTTCGGCGACACGCGCGGTCGTGACGGCATGGCGCTCGAACAGCTCCCGGTAGGACGCAAACGTCGCGAGCGCCTTCCGGACGCGCGGCTCGTCGGAGGACGAGGCGGACGGCGCGCCTCCCGCGGAGCGGATCCGATGCTGCGACACGGCGGTCAGTCGCGAGGCGGCCCAGGACACGGCGACCACGACGGCGAGCAGGCCGGCGACCGCGAGGCTTGGCCGCGGCCTCACCGCGTGGATCCGAACGGCTCCGCCTGGTAGTACACGGCCGCTTCCTTCGCCTCGAACCCGGGGAGGTTCGAGGCGCGCTGGTAGAAGCCGGCCGCCTGCGCCCGATCGCCCGCGAGATCGGCCGCCTCGCCCTGGCGCAGGAGGCGCGGGCCGAGAAATTCCGGGGGGAAGGTCGGGATGTCCGCCCTCGAGAGGCGATACGAGGCCTCCGCGGCATGCCCTTGCCGCAGGAGCGCGTCCCCGGCGAGCAGATGGAGCAGCGGGCGGCCGGGGACCGCATCGGCGTAAGCGACGAGAGCGCTCGTGGAAGACGGCGCCGCGCGCGCGGCCGCGATGCGCGACCAGTCGATGCCCGCCGCCAGACGCTCGCCGTTTGCCTTCAGGGTCTCGAGATCCGTCCGGATCGATTGGGTCAGCCCGGACCCGGTCGCGAGCGCGCGCCGCGCGGTCTCGGCGGCGAGGTCGGGCCTGAGGTCGAGGAACTCCGCCTTGGCGCGCAGCACGTCGATCGAGCGGAGCACGACCGGGTCGACGTCGCCGAGGATCGCGGCCCGCGACGCGGCACTGGCCAGGCGCTCGAGCGAGCGC
>DATKHQ010000248.1:0-2748 GCA_035510175.1 Candidatus Sulfotelmatobacter sp.
CAGGCACTCCTATCTGCGAACACGTGTCCTCAAAACGTGGCTGCGCCACTACAATCAGCGCCGTCCACATGGGAGCCTCGATGGACTACCGCCGATCAGCAGACTCCGTCGGTCCCGCGAACAACGTCTCTAGAAACCACACCTAGTCCTTGGCGGGCTCCCAGATGGCGGCGCCGACGAGGTCCCACGGCAGCCGCCCCTCGTCCGTCGTCTGCGGGTCCGGCGAGAACGGGACGTCGGTCAGGTAGACGACGCGCGCCGTCCGGTCGCCGAGGTTCTTGCAGCCGTGGGCGACGCCCGGCGGGATCCGGACGAGCGCGGAAGTCCCGTCGCCGAGCGTCATCCTCATCACGTGGCGGGCCGTGGGCGAGCCGTCGCGCACATCGACGAGCACGAGGAGCACGCGGTCCTCGGGGGGCACGAACCAGAGGTCGGTCTGACGCGCGTGGACGTGGAACGCCTTGAGCACGCGCGGCTCGAGGACGCTGTAGTTGATCTGGGCGATCTCGAACCCTTCGAATCCGGCCGGGCTCCCCCGCGTCAGCCGCGCGAGCTCCGTCATCGCGCCGGCGTCGTCGTTGTGGCGCCGCAGGGGCACCACGGCGACGCCGTCGATCGGGGGACGGCGGCCGTAATCCTGGCGGCGGAACTCCGATTCCGCTTCGGGGACGAGCTTCACGTTGACGCTCCGGGGCGGGTACGATACCCCACGTCTCGAGGAGCACGCATGGCGGAATCGCGGGAGCGGATCGGGCCGGCCTCTGGAGGGTCGCGGTGGGCGATCCAGATCGGGACCATGCTCGGGATCCCGATCCGCATCCACGTCACCTTCGTCCTCCTGCTGATCTGGCTCGGGATGTCGGCCGCGGCGAACAGCCGCAACGTCCCGCGGGAGCTCGCGTTCGTGCTCGCGCTGTTCGGCTGCGTCGTCCTCCACGAGCTGGGGCACGCGGTGATGGCCAGGCGCTTCGGGGTGACCACCCGCGAGATCGTCCTCTACCCGATCGGCGGGGTCGCGCGGCTGACGCACATCCCGGGGGGCTGGGCGGAGCTGCTGATCGCGCTCGCGGGACCCGCGGTCAACGTGGCGATCGCCGGGTTGATCGCCGTCGGGTTCGCCGCGACCGGAACGCCGCTCGACCTCAGTCCCGAGCTCCTGGCGACCGGCGGCGCCCTCCTGCAGAAGCTGCTCGTCGTGAACGTGATGCTGGTCGTGTTCAACATGGTTCCCGCCTTCCCCATGGACGGCGGCCGCGTCCTGCGCGGCGTCCTCGCGATCGTGATCGGCCAGGACAAGGCGACCCGCATCGCCACGATCGTCGGCCAGATCATCGCCGGCGTGTTCGTGATCGGCGGGGTGTTCGGCCCCTGGAGCGTGTGGCTCGTCGTCATCGGCCTGTTCGTCTTCCTCGGCGCGTCCCAGGAGGCGGCGTTCCAGACGAGCCGCTCCGCGGTCGCCGGCCACACGGCGCGGGAGGCGATGATCACGAAGTTCGAGACGCTCCGCCCCGACGACACGCTCGGCCGCGCGGCCGAGCTGCTGCTCGCCTCGCATCAGCACGACTTTCCCGTCGTCGACGCGTGGGGTCGCGTGGCGGGCGTCCTGCGGCGCACGAGCCTGCTCGAGGGGCTCGCCCGCTCCGGCAGCGGCACCGCGGTGCTCGACGTGATGGAGCGCGAGCCCGCGAAGATCAAGCCGGACGACGATCTCGAGAGCGTCCTCCAGGTCCTGCAATCGGACCCGGGGTGCCCGCTCCTGGTTCTCGAGGGGGACACGCTGCGCGGGATGCTCACCTTCGAGAACCTGGCGGAGTTCATCGTGATCGCGAGACGACTCCCCACCGTCTGAGGACCACGAACACGGGGAATCCCGCGGCGAGGAGCGCACCGCCGATCGCGGCGCGCCCGGGGGATTCCCGCACGAGGCTCGTCACCAGCACGCCACCGGAGGCGAGGACGACCGCCGGCGGAAGCGCTCCGAGCGGGGCCCTCCACGCGACCGGCTCGCCGATCCGCCGCCGCCGCAGGCGCAGCAGCGCCACGGCGGTCAGGCCGTAGAAGATCCAGACGGCGAACGTGAAGTACGCCAGGATCTCCCGGAAGCTCGCCGAGGCGACGTAGACGAGCGCGGCCGCGGTGACCAGCCCCACCGCGCGCGCGGGGGTGCCGAGCACCGGGTGGACCGCCCCGACGGCCGGCGGGAGGGCGCCCGAGCCCGCCATGGCCGCCGCCAGCCGCGAGACGGTCAGCACGGTGCCGACGATCGCGCCGAAGGTCGAGATCACGACGAGCCCCGAGACCGCGCGGCCGGCGCCGGAGCCCAGCACGGCCGTGACCGCGTCGGCGAACGGGCGCGTCGAGGCCGCCGCCCGCCCGCCGGGGAGCGCGACGAGCACCGAGACCTGCACGACCGCGTAGACGGCGAACAGCAGAAGCGTGCCGAGGACCACCGTGCGCCCGAGGTTTCGCGACGGCTCGCGGATCTCCCCCGCCACGAGCGTCACGTCCGACCACCCGTCGTACGACCAGAGCATCGCGAGCGCCGCGGTCAACCAGCCGGCCGCCTGCGGCATCGCCGCCGGTGCTTCGACGGGGGGCGAAATCGCGCCCCGGCCGGCGGCGGCGACGCCGAGCGCCAGGGCGAGGACCGCGGCGACCTTCACCGTCGTGAGCACGCGCTGGGCCCGCGGACCCGTCCGCAGCCCCGCGACGTTGAGAAGGCCCGCCGCGAGCAGCGCCCCGGCGGCG
>DATKHQ010000249.1:0-4024 GCA_035510175.1 Candidatus Sulfotelmatobacter sp.
ATCTCTCCGCGGACTTCCGTCTGAGCGACGCGGAGACCTTCGCCTCGGTTTACGGGAAGCCGCACGGCGCACCGTCGCGGATCCCGTCGTTCGTCTGCGCGCTCCCCGAGCATTATCGCGAGACTCCCCCCGCGCACGCGGCCCAGCCGGGCTGCTTCACGACTGCCGCGGTTCTCCCGGCCTACCCGCTCCTCGCGGCGGGCCTGTGCGAGGGGGACGTGTTCGTGTCCGCGATCACCGGGAGCTCCGGCGCGGGCCGCGTCCCCGCGCCGGCGACCCATCACCCCGAGCGCCGCAGCAACCTCCGGGCCTACTCCCCCCTGGCGCACCGGCACGAGGTGGAGATGCGCCGGCTCCTCGCTCCCGCGCTCGGAGGACGGCCGCCCGAAGTCGAGTTCGTCCCGCACTCCGGTCCGTTCGTTCGCGGCATCCACGCCACCGTGCGCATGACGCTGCGCGAGCCCGTGCCGGCCACGGCCGCGGCCGAGGTCCTCAGCGGCTTCTACGGCGACGGCTCGTTCGTGTCCACCTCGACCGAGGCGCCGAGCCTCACCGAGGTCGTCGGCACGAATCGCTGCAGGATCGGCGTCGCGACCCGAGGGCGCACGCTCGTGGCGACGTCGGTCCTCGACAACCTCGTCAAGGGGGCCGCCGGAGGCGGCGTGCAGTGGATGAACCGGCTGTTCGGGCTCGATGACTCGTGCGGACTGCGCCTTGCCGGCCTGGGGTGGTACTGATGCGGCGCTTTCTCGACCTGACGGATCTGCCCGCGGACCGCCGGGAGGCGGTGCTCGCGCTCGCCGCGGATCTCGAGCGGGCCCCGGCGCGCGACGTGCTGTCCGGCCGCGTCGTCGGGCTCGTCTTCCTGAACCCCTCGCTGAGGACTCTCGCCTCGATGCAGGCCGGCGTCGCCCAGCTCGGCGGGTCGAGCGTCGTGATCACGCCCGGACAGAGCTCGTGGCGGCTCGAGCACCGGGACGGGGTCGTGATGGACGGGGACGCCGCCGAGCACGTGCGCGAGGCGATCCCCGTGCTCGCGAGCTACGCCGACCTTCTCGGCGTCCGGTGCTTCGCCGAGGGCCGAGACCTTGCACGGGATCTCGGCGACGGAGTGATCCGGGCGATGGCCGAGCTGTGCCCCGTCCCGTTCATCAACCTCGAATCGGCGATCTCCCACCCGTGCCAGGCGCTGGCCGACTGGAAGACGCTCGAGGATCTCGGGATCCCACGGCGCGGGGGACGCTTCGTGCTCTCGTGGGCGTTCCACCCGAAGCCGCTGCCGCTCGCGGTGGCGGCCTCGGCGCTTCACATGGCCGCGCTTCGCGGGATGACGGTGACCGTGCTGAGGCCCGCCGGCTTCGCCCTTCCGCCCCCCGTGATGGACCGGGCGCGCCGCCTCGCCGCCGAGTCCGGCGGGTCGGTGCGGGAGACGGACGACCGCGACGCGGCCATGGACGGGGCGCACGTTCTCTACGTCAAGTCGTGGGCCTCTCCGGAGCATTACGGGCGGCCGGACGAGGAGGAGCCGCTGCGCCGGCGTTACCGGGACTGGTGCGTCGACGAGCCGTGGTTCCGCGCCGCCGCGCCCGAATGTCGCTTCATGCATTGCCTGCCCGTGCGGCGGAACGTGAAGGTGACGGACCGGGTGCTCGACGGGCCCCGCAGCGTGGTGCTGCGGGAAGCCGCGAACCGGCTTCACGTGCAGAAGGCCGTGCTCGTCGAGATGATGAAGGAGGGAACTCCGTGAGCGTCGCGTTCGACCGGGAGACCGCGATGGAGGCGCTGACCCAGGCGCTGCCGTACGTGCGCCTCTATCGCGGCAAGGTGTTCGTGATCAAGCTGGGGGGCGCGTCCACCGACGACGCCGCGTCCCTGCGCAGGCTCGTCGAGCAGGTGGGGGTGCTGTCGGAGTTCGGGATCCGGGTCGTTCTCGTCCACGGCGGCGGCGCGCAGACGACGGCGCTCGCGGAGCGGCTCGGCGTTCCGACCAAGCTGATCGACGGCCGCCGGGTCACGTCGCCGGAAGTGCTGGACCTGGCGGTGATGGCGATGAACGGAGCCGTGAACACAGCGCTGCTGGCCGCCTGCCGTGCCACCGGGCTCCCGGCGATCGGCGTGTCGGGCATCGACGCCGGCCTGGTCCTCGCGAGGGTGCGGGATGCCGTCCCCGTCGACTTCGGCGAGGTCGGCGACATCGTCTCGGTCGACCGCACCGTGATCGACCGCCTTCTCGACGCAGGGTTCCTGCCCGTCGTGAGCCCGCTGTCCTCAACGGCCGACGGGCGAGTCCTCAACGTCAACGCGGATACCGTGGCCTCGTCGCTCGCCTCGGCCCTCGGCGCGGAGAAGCTCGTCTTCGTCACCGACACCGAGGGGCTCCTCGACGATCCCCGCGACGGCGCCTCCACCATCAGCTACCTCGATCTCGAGGGGGTGGACGCGCTCGAGCGGCGCGGTGCGCTCCGCGGAGGAATCGTGCCGAAGATCCGGGCCGCGCGCGCGGCGCTTTCGGGCGGGGTGCATCGCGTGCATCTGGTCGGCCACGCGCATCCCCACGGGCTCCTCATCGAGGTCTTCACCAACGAGGGTGCCGGCACGCTCCTGGTCCGGAGCCGGGCCGATCTCAGCCCGGCCGAGCAGGGCGGCCCGGCGGTGCCGGGCGTCCCATGACCGACGCCGAGCTGCTCGCGCTGCATCGCGAGATCGTGGAGATTCCCTCGCTATCGGGGGACGAAGCGCGCGTGCGCGCGCGCCTCCAGGCGCTTCTGTCCGAGCGAGGCGCCACCACCCTCCGGCTCGGCGAGAACCTGGTGGCCACCGTCGGCGAGGGGCCCGTCATCTGCCTCAACTCGCACCTCGACACCGTGCCGCCCTGCCCCGGATGGACCCGGCCTCCGCATCGCGCCGTTGTGGAGGACGGCCGGGTCCACGGCCTCGGCGCCAACGACGCCAAGGCGTCGGTGGCCGCGATGACCGCCGCGTTCCTCCGCCTCGAGGACGCCGCCGGCCGTCTCGGCGTGCGCGTGATGCTGGCGCTGACGGTCCAGGAGGAAACGGGCGGCCGGGGTGCGGAGGAGCTGATGCCGGCGCTTCGTCGAGCCGGGCTGACACCGAGCGCGGTCCTCGTCGGCGAGCCCACCGGTCTCGACCTCGCGATCGCGCAGAAGGGTCTTCTCATCCTCGAGATCGGGAGCGTGGGACGCGCGTGCCACGCGGCCCACGCGCGCGCCCTGGGCGCCCCCAACGCGATCCGATCGCTCGCGCGCGACCTCGTCGCGCTCGAGGGAGTCGATCTCGGCTCCCCGGACCCGCTCCTCGGTCCCGTGACGCTGGAGCCGACCGTCGTCCGGGGCGGGACCGCGCGCAACGCCGTCCCGGCTGAGGCGGCGTGCGTGCTCGACCTGCGGATCAACCCCGCGACCGATGCCGACGCGCTGCTCCGCAGCCTGCAGCGCGCGGTCTCTGGAGAGGTGCGGGTGGTCAGCGACCGGCTGCGGCCGTGCGGCATCGATGCGGGGCACGCCCTCGTCGAGGCCGTCCGGCGCGCGCGGCCGGAAGCGCGCCTGTTCGGCTCGGCGGGGCTGTCCGACCTCGTGTTCTTCGAAGGACTCCCCGGCGTCAAGGTGGGCCCGGGCCGCACCGAGCGCTCCCACACTCCCGACGAGTTCGTCCTCGAGAGCGAGATCCTCGAGGGATGCCGTTTCTACGAGCGCGCCGTGCCGGAGATCGCGCGGACCGCTCTGCACGCCACGAGGGCGACGTCATGACGAGGCTATGGGATCGGGGAGAACCGCTGGATCCGGCGGTCCTGAGCTACACGGCGGGCGACGACGTGCGGCTCGACGACCGGCTCGTCGCTCACGATGTGAAAGCCTCGGCCGCCCACGTCGTGATGCTTCACGCGATGGGCCATCTCGGGGACGAGGACCGGGACCGTCTCGTCGAGGCGCTCGGCGAGATCGGCGCGGCGCACGCCCGCGGAGAGTGGCACGTCACGCTCGAGGATGAGGACGCCCATACCGCG
>DATKHQ010000250.1:0-3580 GCA_035510175.1 Candidatus Sulfotelmatobacter sp.
CGTGGTGCACCGCGTGTAAATCGCCACCGCTCCGGCGAACATCGACCCCTCGACGACCACGGTGGCGGGAACCGAGCGCCACAGCCCGAGCCCCGTGCGGACCGCAATCCCGGGGGCGAGCTGGAGGTCGGGGCGGTGGCTCACCCAATCGAGGATCCAGTGACTGAAGACGACGGCGGCGAGAACTTTTGCCGTGAAAGCATCTTTGCGGATCGAGAAGTGAACGGCGGCGAAGACGGCCGACCAGAAGGCCGCCATCAGGAGGGAGTGCGACCACGGATACGAGACGAACTCGAACGGCGAGAACGCGGTGATGCCCGGCACGATGCGGAACGATTCCACGCCGCAAAGCACGAGGACCGGCCAGACGGCATCGAGAAACACGGCCGCCGCGACGAGGGTGCCGAGGGATGCCCGGGGGGCCGCCTTCTTCGCGGCGAAGCCCACGGCGAAGTGGCCGATGAACATCGGGCGGAGACTACGCGAACGCGGGGCGCAAGACCAGGATCTCGGCCGAGAGCGTGACCGTCAACGACGCCGCCTCCCCGAGACGCGCGCGCTCCGCCCGGCGCGCGCCCCGGTACGTCATCGCCAGCGCCTCTGACAGCGCGTCCCGGTCGTGGAGCGCCATCGACCTCCAGCTCCGCCGCCTCACGAGCGAGAACGCCGGGCTCAGCGCGGCGAGCGCCTCGTCGACCCGGTCGCGCCTGAGCTTCTCCCCCTGGACGAGACCGCGGAGCTCGATGAGGTCGTCCTCGCCGGGGAGCACGAGGATCGCCGTCCCGGACCGATCGAGCACGCGCCGCATCTCGCCGGCGGGCCGCCGGCCGAAGATCGAGAGCGCGAGCGCCGATGAGTGGTCGGCGAGAGGCAGCGCGCGGTCGGCGTTGGCGACGACCCAGGTGAGCGCGGGGTGAGCGCGGGCCGCGCGCCGGATCGCGTGGGTCGCGAGATCGATTCCGCAGACCTCGAGCCCCCGGTCCCCGAGCACGGCCGCGGTGATCGCGCCGTCGCCGCAGCCGATGTCGATCGCCGCGGATCCCGGCGGGAGGCGGAGCGCGTCGATCTCCTCGCGCATCGCTGCGAGAAGGCCCGACGCGAACCCGCGCGCCAGCCACGCCGCCCGCGCCGCCGTCGCCACGTCCCGATCCCCGGCCGCGGATCGCCGCCGGTCCTGCGGCTGGAGGAGGCTCCAGTACCCGTCCCGCGCGCGATCGAACGCGTGCCCGCGCGCGCACCGGGCCACGGCCTCCGAGCAGGCGAGGTCGAGGCCGCATCCGCGCACGGTGCAGCGGAGCCTCAGCGTCATGTGAGGTCGAAGCGCGCCGCCTCGGTCGTCCGCGGACCCGGATCGCGCCGGGCGAACCGCGGCGCGTACCGGTTCGGAATCCCGAGGACGACGTCGGCGATAAGTTCGCCGAGGACGGGGGCGAACTTCAGGGCGTGCCCCGAATCCCCCGCCGCGACGACCACGTCCGGGTTGCCGGGGTCGCGATCGATCCAGAAGTCGCCGTCGAAGGTGTCGCAGTAGAAACAGGTCTTCGCGGCGGCCAGGGGAGCGTCCGCGAGACCCGGCAGGCTCTCCCGGAGAAACGTCCGCAGCGCGTGCTCGTCCTCCGGACGTGTCGATCGCGGTTGGTCGGGATCGATCGCGCGTCCCGGGCCATGGCAGGCGACCTTCACGATCCCGTCGCGATTCGCCGGGAAGCCGTACCACCCCGTGCGCGCGATGTCCGCCGCCCAGACGGGGAAGCTCGTCCCCCGCCACAGATCGGGGTCCCCGGGAGAAAGATGGAAGACCGGCTGCGCCACCGCGCGCATGACCCGCGCCAGTGCCGGCACGAGCCCCGGCGTCCACGCTCCGGCCGCGATGACGACACGCCCCGGCGCGGGACGGTCGAGCCTCTCCCCAATCCGGAACGTCACCCCCGCCGCGCGCGCGTCCTCGATGAGGCGCGCGAGCGCGCGCCCGCTCTCGACCCATCCCGCCGTCGGATTGAAATACCCGTCGGCGTATCCGCCCTCCCGCCAGGCGGGAAAGCGCGAGCCGATCGCCGAGCGGTCGAGACGCTCGACCGCGTGACCGCGCGAGCGCATGGTGGCGAGGCTCGCCCCCTCGAACGAGCGATCGTCCAGGGGATGCCGGGAGAGGAGCAGGAACCCGTCCTCGTGGTAGAGCGTCTCGCCCCACCGCGCGTTCCACGCGCGCCAGCGGGGAAACGCCTCTTCCATCATCTCCGTGTAGAAGCGGTCCGCGCCGTAGTCCATGCGGACGACCTTGCTGATGTCGTTCGAGGCGGCCTCGGGGCGAGGGATCGGGCCCGGGTCGAGCACGGTCACCGCGACGCCGCGCGCGCGCAGCGCGAGCGAGGCCGCGACGCCGAAGATCCCCGCGCCGGCGATGACGACCGATCCTTGGCTCATCGGCCCCCGGAGAACCCGAGCGACCTCTGCACTCCGGCGTGCCGCGCCTCGTGCGCGAGCAGCCATCGCTTGCGCGGGAGGCCTCCCCCGTAGCCGTGCAGCGACCCGTCGGCGGCGACGACGCGATGACACGGGACGACGACCGGAATCGGGTTCGCGCCGTTGGCGGCGCCGACCGCCCGCACGGCGTCCGCGCGCCCGATCCGGCGGGCCAGCTCGCCGTAGGAGATCGTCGAGCCCGCCGGGATCTCGCACAGCGCGCTCCAGACGGCGCGCTGGAACTCGGTCCCTCCCGTCAAGAGCGCCCCGCCGTCGAACGCCGCCATGTCGCCCGCGAGATATCGCTCGAAGCGGCCCCGCCAGCCGCTCCGATCGGCGGCGTCGCGGACCTCGCGCACGCCATGGCTCCGCGCGATCCAGCGCGCGACCTCGGCCTCGTAGTCGTCGAAGGCCACCCCGGCGAGGGCGTCTCCCACGACGAACAGCGTCAAGGAGCCGATGGGCGAGTCGATCACGGTGCGCTTCGCGATCACTCTGGAATTCTAGCGCGCGCGTGCGGCGTCGTTGATTCCGCTCCCCCCAGCGTGTAGAAACGGCCGGTGGAGCGCTCCGCCATGCTCGCCCGGGTCGCCGCCCGGGGCCGCCCGTGGGACATCGTCGTCGTCGGCGGGGGCGCGACCGGGATCGGGATCGCGGTCGACGCCGCGTCGCGCGGGTACGACGTGCTCCTGCTCGAGCGCTCCGATTTCGGGAAGGGGACCTCCAGCCGGAGCACCAAGCTCGTGCACGGCGGCGTGCGATATCTCGCGCAGGGGCACCTGCCGCTCGTGCGGCGCTCGCTGCGGGAGCGCGGCCTGCTCCTGCGGAACGCCCCGCACCTCGTCTCCGATCTTCCCTTCGTCGTCCCCTGCTACGCGTGGTGGGAGACTCCGTTCTACGGCGCCGGGCTCAAGCTCTACGGCCTCCTCGCCGGGCGCGAGGGGCTCGGCCGCACCGAGATCCTCTCGCCCGCGGAAACGCTCGATCGGGTCCCGACCCTCCGTCCGGAGGGGCTGCGTGGAGGTGTCGTCTATCACGACGGCCTCTTCGACGACGCGCGGCTGCTCGTCCATCTCGCCTGGACCGCCGCCGAGCAAGGCGCGACGCTCGTGAACTA
>DATKHQ010000251.1:0-10437 GCA_035510175.1 Candidatus Sulfotelmatobacter sp.
GTGGGGGATCCGTTGATACCGCCGTGTGGGAGACGTTCGGCCCCTCCTTCGGCCCGAAACCGCTCGCTTCCCAACGACGGCCCGTGTGAAGACCACCGCGTGCACCCCGGCACGGACCGGGACGAACGTGGCCGGATTCAATACGGTGAACGCTTGATGCTGTCAAGACAAAAAAGGCCTTATGAGTGGAGATTTGGCTACTTGGCACAGTGCTGTAGGCGCATCGGAAATGGTGCCCGTGGCGATTCGGCGTTTCTTCCGTCGCTCCCCTGTGCTCCCGCGGAGGAGCGCCGGGATCGCGTTTCAGTGGGAGTGGAACGCGATCCCAGCACCAAGGGGAACCGTGACGGCCTCGAGCCAGTGTGAGGACGTCTGATGCAGGCAGACTAGACCCGCGGCGGCCACGCGTCGATGGGAAATCCACCCGAGAACGGGATCGTTTCTGTCGCGTTTACGCGAGCAGGGCGCGGATGCGGCGGAGCCCCTCCTCGATCCGGGACGTCTCGCACGAGAACGAGATGCGCACGTGCAGCGGGGAGCCGAAGGCCTCGCCGGGGACGACCACGACCCGCGCGTGCTCGAGGAGTGCTTCCGCGAGGTCTTGCCCGCTCGTAATGGTCCGGCCGCCGATCGCGCGGCCGAACACCCCCGAGACGTTCGGGAAGACGTAGAACGCGCCGGCGGGGGCCGCGAGCGTGATTCCCGGGATCGCGCGCAGCCCGGCCACCATCACCTCGCGGCGCCGCGCGAACTGGGCGACCATCGCTCGGACCTCGTCCTCGGCGGAGGTGAGGGCCGCCAGGCCCGCCTCCTGAGAGATCGAGGCCGGGTGCGAGGTGGAGTGGCTCTGGACGCGCGCCATCGCGTCGATGACGGCCTTCGGTCCCGCGGCATACCCCAGCCTCCACCCCGTCATCGCGAACGCCTTGCTCATCCCGTTGACGACGACGGTGCGCTCGCGGATCGGGGCTCCCAGCGCCGCGATGCTCGTGAAGGCGCGGCCGTCGTAGAGGAGCTTCTCGTAGATCTCGTCCGCGAGCACGACGAGGTCCCGCGCGACGATCAGCTCCGCGAGCTTCGTGAGCTCGTCGCGGTCGAAGCAGGCGCCGGTCGGATTGCAGGGGTAGTTGAGGACGACGCCCTTGGTCCTCGGTCCGATCGCGCGGGCCAGGCCCTCCCGCGTGATCTTGAAGCCGTTGCGCTCGTCGGCGGCCACGAAAACCGGCTCGGCCCCCGTCAGGCGCACCTGTTCCGGGTAGGACACCCAGTACGGCGACGGCACGAGCACCTCGTCGCCCGGGGAGAACAGCGCCATCATCGCGCAATACAGGCTGGCCTTGGCTCCCGGCGAGACGAGGATCTCGTCGGTTCCGTAGGTCAGGCCGTTGTCGCGCTGGAGCTTCGCCGCGATCGCGCGCCGGAGGGCGAGCGTCCCCTCGTTGGCCGTGTACCGGGTCAGGTCGCGGTCGATCGCGTCCTTGCCGGCTTGCTTCGCCGCGCGGGGGGTCGGCGCATCCGGCTCGCCGACCGAAAAATCGAGAACGTCGGCGCCGCTCTCGCGCAGCGCGCGGGCCATCGCGTTCAGGCGGAAGGTCGGGGACAGCGCGATCCGCGATACGCGATCGGAGAGCATCAGCCCACCCCGACCTTCGCCGCGACGATCTCCCTCATCTGGTCTCGCTGGAGCTGGATCCCCTGGACCGCGAGGCCGGAGAGCGCGCGCTCGAGATCGCGGTTGGGGTGCGTGTACCGTCGCCGCGACGGACCCTCCGGCTCCTCGCGGACGATCAGGTCGTCCGCGAGCAGCCGGTAGCGCGGCATCACGGCCGTCTCCGCCGGCGGCTTCTGGTGCGCGAGCAGGAAGAGCTGCCCTCCGATCCGCATCACCCGCGCGATCTCGGCGCCGGTCTCGACGAGACGGTCGGGCGGGACGAAGTCGAGCGCCTCCCACGCGAGCACGACGTCGAAGAAGCGCTCCGGCTGGTCGAGGCGGACGGGGGGCACCCGCGGCGGATCCTCCCCCGGCTTGCGCGGCGGAACCGGCTCCGGCGGGGTGAAGTCCTCGACGTGCACGCGCGCGCCCCGCCCGGCGAGATAGACGATGCTCTCGCCGCACAGCGGCCCGAGCACGAGGATCTGCGGCTTCGCGTCGCGGAACGCGCGCGCAAGCACCCGGCCCAGCCCTCCGCTGGGGTGCCCGGATGCCGCCGCGGACGGTGCGCCCGGGGAAGGCCGGACGCCTTCCACGGAGCGCGGACGAAGCGACACGCGTTGCGCCTAGAGGCTCTGGCTCTTGCCGGGAGCACCCGCGCCGACCGCTTCGAGGACGGGCTTCATGCTGGGCGCGACGCTGGGCTTGCGATCCATGTCGATGCTGCCCTTGAACTTCGCGCCGTCGGCGAGCACGACGCGCGGGGCCACGATGTCGCCCCGGAGGGAGCCGGTCGCCGCGACCTCGACCTTGTCGTCCGCGGTGATGTTGCCGACGACCTCGCCGACCACCATGACCGTCTTGGCCTGGATCTCGGCCGTGATCTTGCCGTTGGCCCCGATCGTGAGGTTGTGGTCCTTGAGGAGGACTTTCCCCTCGACCTTCCCCTCGATCGTGAGGTCCTCGTTGCCCGTCAGCTCGCCTTTGATGTGGATCGACTGCCCGATGTTCACGATCTTGTCCATGGCTTTGGGTCCCTCGTCGGTTTCTATTCGGACTTCACACCCTTCAACTTGTCGATCGCCTCCGCCGCGCGGCTGCGAACCAGTCCCTTTCGGTCGGCCTCGGCCTTCTCGAGCAGCGCCAGATCGCTTTGCTCGCCCACTTCGCCCAGGGCGATGGCGGCCTCGCCACGCACGTCCTCCGGGCTCCCCTTGAACAGCAGGGTCCGCACGACGTCGAGGTGCGAGCGGTCGCCCATCGCGGCGAGCGACCAGGCCATGTCCACCTTCGCCATCTCGTCGGTCTCGGAGGCGAGCCGCTTCGCGAGGGCGGCGATCGCCTCGGGATCGTGCGGTGCGATCGCGGCCATCGCGTGCGCGACCAGGGAGCGGACCTTCGCCGTCGGGTCGTCGAGCGCGTGGATCAGCGCCGGCAGACTGGACTTGTCGCCCACCGTTTCCAGCGCTTCCGCGGCGTTCGCGCGGACCGAATCGGACTCCGCGAGAAGCGCGCTCTCGAGGCGCGGCACCGCTTCCTTCGCGCGCCGGATGCCGACCGCTTTCATCACGATCGCCCGGACGCGGTCCTGCTCGTCCTGGAGCGCGACCCGGATCAGGGTGTCGAGCGACTCCGGGCCGGGGAGGTCCGCGAGCGCTCTGGCCGCGATCAGCCGCAGCGTCCCGTCCTCGTCGTAGAGCGCCTTCTCGAGCGCGGGGATCCCCTTCGGATCCTGGAGCATCCCCAGCGCCTGGCAGGTCGCCATGCGCACGGTGATCAGCTTGTCCGACACGTACGGCATGATCGGCGCCGTCGCGCTCCGATCGCCGATCTGCCCCAATGCACGGATCACGTTCACCCGTACCACCTCGTCCGGGTCGTTCAGGACCGCGATCAAAGACGGCACCGCGTCCTTCGCCTGAGCTTGCCCCAACCGCAGCGCCGCATCCGACCGGACGACGGGATCCTTGTCGACCAGGTCCTTGAAGGCGACCGAGGCTTTGCCCCCACAGCCAGTCATGAGCAAGAAAGCGGCCAACAGCGTGCGGAGCCGGGGCAACACGATCCTCATTCGTCCTCCGGAGAGCGGGCGAACGGCGGATTATACTCCAGGGGTGCGGCCTCGCCTTTTCGTCATCGCGATCACGGTTTTCGTAATCGCCGTCGGGGGGCCTGTGGCCGTGGCGAAGGAGCCGACGGTCCGCTCGTGGCTCGACGGCCCGGTCCGCTACATCGTCACGCCGGACGAGGCGAAGCAGTTCAAGGCGCTCAAGACGGACCCGGAGCGCTCCGCGTTCATCGAGAGGTTCTGGCGGCGGCGCGACCCGACCCCCGCGACGCTGGTCAACGAGTACCGGCAGACGTTCTGGCAGCGCGTCCAGGAGGCGAACGAGAAATTCGTGGACAGCGCCGGACCCGGATGGCGCACCGACCGCGGCAAGATTTACATCCTGTACGGACCGCCGGACGAGATGCACGAGGACCCGACCGCGCGGACGCAGGCCGGCGACGACGCCGGCAGCGGTCTCGTGCGCTGGGTCTACCGGGAGCGCGCGGGCAAGCGCAAGGACGTCGACCCGGATGTCGTCGTCCCCTTCGTACGCAACCTCTCGGGCGAGTACAAGCTCTCCTACGATCCGGAGCTGGCGAGCCCGTTCCTGAACCCGTACGCGGTCGAGGACCGCAACACCGCCGGCCTCAGCCAGTTCCTCGCCGAGATGAAACCCACCGGACGCGATCCGCTCGGCGTGATGCTCGACCTCGGCAAGCTCCAGGAAGTGCCTCCGCAGGAGCAGATCCTGCTCCTGTCGGTCGAGTCGACGGAGTCGTTCCTCTACGAGCCGCTGCCGCTGCGCATCGACCGGTTCACCTCTCCCACCGGAGATCTCGTGGCCGTCGCGACGATCGCGATTCCCGCCTCCAAGGGGGCCGACGTGCCGACGATCCTGGCACGCTTCTCGAAGCCCGGATCGAAGGAGGGCGCGCACATCCTCGCGGAGGGATCGTTCCGCGTCGACGGCGAGGGGGAGCAGCGGCTGGCCCAGGGGCGCGTCTCCCTGCCGGCGGCCCCGTGGGACGTCACGGTGCTCGCGGTCGATCCGGCGTCGGGCGCCAACCGCATGTTCCACGGACGCGTCGATCCGCTCCCCGCCGAGGGTCTGACGACGAGCGATCTCGTGCTGGCCTCCGCCCTGGCGCCGCTCCCCTACGCCGTCCAGGCGAGCTACACCGACCCGTACATCGTCGGCGGCTTTCGCGTGACCCCGTCGCCGCGGCAGGAGATCCGGCGCGGCACGCCGGTCCGGACGTACTTCGAGATCTACCGCGGCACCGAACCCTTCCACGTCGTCTACCAGCTCGAGGGGCAGGAGGACGACGGGCGGTGGCGGCCGCTCGGACGGCCGCAGGATCGCCAGGCGGAGGGGCGCGGGCAGGGGTTCGAGCTGCCGACCTCCCCGTCGTGGCCGCTCGGCTCCTACCGGCTGCAGATCCACGTCGAGGACGCAGGCGGCGCCGCGGTCGATCGCCAGATCCCGTTCGTGCTCTCCGAGAAATGACGCGGAGCGCGCGCGCGGCGGCCGCCGCGCTCTCTGCCCTCCTCGTCGCGATGGCGAGCGCCGCGGCGGACGAGCCCCCGGCGCCCGAGGCCTCGGGCGCGCTGTCGTGGATCGACTCCGACAAGCTCGACCTCGTCGGCGTGCTCGCGGCGCGCGTGCCGGTGGCGACCTGCGGCCCGTACGAGGCGGTCGTCGACGCGTCCGCCGTCACGGCGATCCGCAAGACGACCGCCGAGGCGACCTTCCTCGTCGAGCAGGTCGGCTACCGGCTCGAGCTCGGCGCGCGCCGCTCGCTCCCGGACCGCGGTGCCGTAACCTTCGGTGTCGAGGAGCGCGGAGCGGTCCTCGTCGATGCCGCCGGGCGCGCGCGCGTGCGCCTGGTTACCGCCGGGTGGGAAACGCAGGGAGCGCGGCTTGCCGTGGGCCCTTCCGGATGGAGCGGCGGGATCGAGGGGGGCGTCGCCATTTCCCACGACGCCGTCGACGTGACGGGATCGCTCGGCGGGCGGGTCCGCTGGCTCCACCCCGTCGGGTCCCTTCTCGTCGGCGTGGACGGCGACGCGGACGCCCTGCTCGGCGTCGACCGCGGCGCGGACGTGAGCGCGGGAGCATTGGCGGAGCTTCCCCTCGGAGGCGACCGGCGCCTCGGACTGACGCTGCGCTGGCTTCACGGGCGGAATCCCCTCGGGCTCCTGACGGACGGCGTCATGGCCGGGTTCGACGTCACGCAGGGGATCGCCGCTCCCGCGGCGCGGCCGGTGCCGCCGGAAGTCTCGGGTTTGGTCGCGGGAGGCGGAGGCGACGCGAGCGCGCTCGCGCGCCTGCTCGTGCGCGTCGCCTCGGCGCCGTTTCTCCAAGGGACGTTCGTGGCGGCCGAGGTGGACGCGAACGTCCTGACCGCCTCCACCGGGAACGAGCTGTTCTACCTCTACGACGCCGGCGTGGCGCACCCGGTCGGCCGCCTGATCGCGGGCGGCTGGTTCTACCACCGGTCGAACCACCTCCTCGACCACCCCAACGACACGGTGACGAGCATCAACGTCTTCGAGGGCGGGATCGAGACACCCGGATACGGGAAGGCGGAGCCCGGGCTGCCGCTCGGCGCCGCCGGCGGCCTCGACGCGCGCCTGCGCGCCGGGTGGCTCGCCTCGAGCGCGTTCGGCGAGGACGTCCGGTACAACGTGCGCGGCGGCCTCCGGTGGTCCTCCCCCGACCTCTCCCCGGACGTCCGTCTCTACGTGGCGTTCGAGTTCGAATCCGGCGACGCCGACCGTGCGATCGCGGCGATCGGCACCTCGCTGCCCCGCGGCTGGGACGTGCGGATCGAGACCCGTCACGAGGAGCAGCTGTTCGGTCGCGAAGACCGGAGCCTGATGGGGGTCGCTACGCTCTACTTCTGATCGGGAACCGCGGGCGGGGCGGAGGAGAGCGTCAGCGTCACGCCCGGCAGGGCGTCCCAGGTCGCCTCGCGTCCCGCGAACACCTCGACCCGCCCCGACTTCCCGTCGTCGAGCGTGTAGGTCAGCGTCGCCGCAGGCAGTCCCTTCGGCGGCGAGCCTGCGACCCCCGACGTCCGCGCCGACAAAACGCCCACGAGCAGGCCGTACACGTCGGCCGCGGGAACGGTCTTGCCGGCGTCCGTCTTCCACGTGGCGTCGTCCACGCGCGCGGCGGCGAAGCGCCTGCCGGCGCCCTCGTACGCCGCCTTGACGACCGCGTAGCGGTTCACGGTCGTCAGGCGGGGATCCCTCAGGGACTCCGCGTCGGTGGGGATCGCCTCCAGCCCCTTTCCCGATACGACGAGGATCGTCTTCCGGCTGTCGCTCGTCGCGAAGTACCGCCCGCCCCCCGCGTCGGCCCCGAGCGCCAGCATGCGCGCCGTGGACCCCGCGTGGAGCACGAAGCGGACCGCCGCGGACAGCCCGTACTTCGGGTCGGCGGGGTTTCCGCCGTCGTCGACGGCGACGACCCGAGCGCCCGAGAGAATGCCGAGCAGCCGGCCGACCTGCTCCGTCGCGGCGGGGAGGGTGCGCGGAGACACGATCCACCAGCCGTCCGCGCGCTTGTCGACCCGGAGCGTGCCGCTCCCGCGCGCGATCTCGAACGCGGTGATCTCGGACTGCGCGACGCCCATCCAGGACGGGTCGCGGAAGGCCTCGATCGAGAGGTGGCGAAACACCTCGGACTGCGGGAGCCCCGCGACCAGGATCCCCGGACGGCCCGCGATCCGCACGAAGACGCCCTCCCCGGTCGGCGTGGTCTTCCCGATCTCGAAGCGCGGCACGCCGCCGCCGTCGAAGGTGATCGTGGCCGTGGGGGGGGCGAGGCCGAACGAGGCCGGATCGTCCGCCGCGGGAATCGTCTGCACGATCGGGCTCTTGCGCGCGGCGACGAGGAGGTCACCCACCGCGGAGGCGTCGGCGGTGTCGTGGATCGGTGCCGTGAACGCCCAGCCGTTGCCGTCGCGCTCGAGGCGGAAGGAGCCGTCGGCGGTCTCGAGCGTCATCCCGGTGACCGCGCGATCGTCGAAGCTCGGGAGCGAGGCCTCGATCCGCGCGGTGCGCGACTCCTTCGCCTGCTTCTCCCCGAGCATGCGCCAGGCCAGCGCGAGCGCCCCGGCGGCGACGATCGCGATCGCGATCTTCCGGAGCACCTAGAGCCCCCGGCGCCGCACGAACACCACGACCCCGGCGAGCGCGATCAGGAACGGAGGCCCCACCAGGAGCAGCCGGAAGATCCGCACGTCCCGGGAACGGATGGCGATCTGCTGGCCTGCGAGCTCGTGCCCCCGCACGGAGATGAACCCCCGCGCGCGGCTCAGCCACCCGACCGAGTTGAGGAAGAAGTCCCGGTTCGCCTGCTCCGGGAGGAACGCGTTCGTCGCGAACGCCACGTCCCCGATGAGCACGACCCGTGTCTCCCCGGCCGCGGCCGCTCCGGTTCCGACGGTCTTGAACGACGCCGCGGCGACGCCGAACGGGCCCGCCTCGCGGTTCCCGGAGGCCCCGATCGCCTCCGAGGTGCCGGACGTCTTCGCGATCGTCTCGTGGAAGAGGGTCGGGTCGCGCGGGTCGAAGTCCTCGACGGGGACCGGCAACGGAAGCGCGATCGGCAGCGCCGCCGAGAAGCCGCGCACGATCGGGTGCCTCGAGAAGCTCGTCATCAGCGGGACCTCGGGCTGGGTCCTCAGGTTCTGTCTCCGGTCGAGGATCCGGACATCGCGCGATCGCAGCCCCCAGGTCGCGGTCACCTCGCCGATTCCCGAGTCGAAATCCCCGTCGGCGAGCACGAGCAAACGCCCTCCGGCCTCGAGCCACGTGGCAAGGCGCGCCAGGTCCGCCTTCGGGATGACCGCGCGCGGCCCCGCCACCAGGAGCACGGTCACGTCCGCCGGGATCGGGCGATCGAGCGAGACGTCGCTGACGTCGTAGTACTCGCCGCGCAGCGCGTCCACGGCCGCCTTCATCCCGTCGTCGCCGGAGGAGGCGGGATCGCGCTCGCCGATGCCGCGCACGATCCCGAGCGTCCGGTGCTGCTCGGAGCCGACCTCGAGGACCGCGTTGGTCACCGCCTCCTCGTCGCGCCCGCGGAAGACGACCTTCCGCGTCCCGCAGGTCGCCACCGACAGCCCCTCCTTGAGCGCGCTCTGCTCCTCGCGGCTCAGACCGAGGGAGGTCACGATCCCGGGGCGGGAGTTCGGGTCGACGAACTCGGCCTCGATCCGGTCCGACCGGTGCTTGTAGGACTGGAGGAGGTCCCAGTACCCCTCGCGCGCGGGATCGCGATCCTTGAAGAGCGCCCAGATCTTCACTGCGGCCGGAAGCGACGCGAGGGCCTCCTCGGTCTTCTGCGACAGGCTGTTCTCGTGACGTTTGGAGAAGTCGTGCGTCCAGCGAAACCGGATCGCCACCGCGAGGGCCAGGCCCAGCGCGACGAGCACGGCGAGCGTGTAGACGAGCGAGCCGGCCCCCTCCTTCGCCAGGCGGCCGACATCGACCCCTTTGCGCGCTTCGAGATCGTCGCGACGCGTCAGCGCCATCTCATCTCCACCGGCTCGAGTCGATGACGCGCACGCTCAGGAACAGGCAGGCGGCGATCAGGGCGACGTCGAGGGCGAGGTAAGAGGAATCGAACAGGCCGAGGGAGTACTGCTTGAGCGCCCAGCCGATCGACAGAGACGCGAAAATCGCGTCGAACGGGGGGCGCGCGACCGGGACGAGCATCTCGATCAGGATCAGCGGCACCGCGAGGGCGTAGGTGACCACGAGGGCGATGAACTGGTTCTCGGTGAGGCACGAGGAGAACAGCCCGATCGCGAGCATGACGCCGCCGTACAGGAACAACCCGAGGTACGCGCACGCCAGCGCGGCCGCTTCCGGTTGCGCCTTCCAGAACAGGAACCCCGGCAGCGGCAGGGTCAGGGCGAGGATGAGCGCGTAGACCGTCATCGCGCCGAAGTACTTCCCGAGGACGAGCTGGGTCGAGGTGATCGGCGAGGTGAACAGCAGCTCCGCCGTCCCGTTCCGGCGCTCCTCGGAGAACAGGCGCATGGCCAGACCCGGCAGCGACACCCCGACCGCGGCCGTCCCCCAGGTGATCAGGCCGAACTTGCCGGCGACGAGCTGGGTGCGGATCGAAAGGCCCAGCTCCTGCATCATCACGGCCGCGGTCTGCGCGTAGTGGATGACGCCCGCCGCGAAGCCGGCCGCGACGACCGCGAGGAAGATGGTGATGAAGGTGTACGCGATCGGCGAGACGAAGTAGGCCTGGAGCTCGCGGCGGACGATCGCCCAGACGGCGCTCATGCGGCGGCCCCCGCGGCATCGTCGGTGACGAGCTTGAGGAACACCTCCTCGAGGCTCGCGCGCTCGCGCGACAGCTCGATCAGCCCCGCTCCGAGCCGGACGACCTCGGCGGCGACCCGCTCGCGGGCGGAATCTCCCGCATCGACGCGGACGCGGAAGGTCCCCTCCCCCGAGCGCACCGCGTCGGTGACGCCGGGGAGCGCGGCGAGCGCTCCCGCGAGCCCGTCCGTCTCGCGCGCGACGCGCACGTGGAGCGACTGCACGCGCCCGAGGCCGGCCGTGAGGTTCTCGATCGAGTCCTCCGCGACGACCTGCCCCTCGTTGATGATGACGACGCGCGAGCAGGTCATCTGGACCTCGGGGAGGATGTGCGTCGAGAGGACGACGGTCTGCTCGCCCGCGAGCCCTCGGATGACCTGGCGGA
>DATKHQ010000252.1:0-4982 GCA_035510175.1 Candidatus Sulfotelmatobacter sp.
CAGGCACTCCTATCTGCGAACACGTGTCCTCAAAACGTGGCTGCGCCACTACAATCAGCGCCGTCCACATGGGAGCCTCGATGGACTACCGCCGATCAGCAGACTCCGTCGGTCCCGCGAACAACGTCTCTAGAAACCACAACTAGAGACCAAGGAGATCGACGATGCCGCTTGACCTCGTGTTGCTCGCGGCCGCTGCGACGCTGCCTCCCCGCACCGCGGCGCCCACGCCCTCGATGCCCGTGTCGACCTTCTCGATCGTCGCGCGGGACAAGACCACCGGGGAGCTCGGGGTCGCCGTCCAGAGCCACTGGTTCTCGGTCGGGTCGGTCGTTCCCTGGGCCGAAGCGGGAGTCGGCGCCGTCGCGACCCAGTCGTTCGTGGAGCCGTCCTACGGCCCGCTCGGGCTCGAGCGGATGAAGAAGGGGGTCCCCGCCGACCAGGCGCTCAAGGAGCTGCTTGCGAAGGACCCGCACCCGGACGTTCGGCAGGTGGCGTTCGTCGACGCTCAGGGCCGCGCCGCGGCGCACACCGGCGAGCACTGCATCCCCGGCGCGGGCCACCATGTGGGCGACTCCTACACGACCGAGGCGAACCTCATGCTCACCGGCGAGGTCCCCGACGCGATGGCGGCGGCGTTCGAGGCGGCGAAGGGGCCGCTCGCCGAGCGCATGCTCGCGGCGCTCGACGCGGCGCAGGCGGTCGGAGGCGACATTCGCGGGAAGCAGTCGGCGGCCCTCCTCGTGGTCCGCGCGAAGCCCTCGGACAAGCCGTGGACCGACCGCCTCGTCGACCTGCGGATCGAGGACAACCCGGAGCCGCTGAAGGAGATGCGCCGGCTCCTCAACCTCCACCGCGCGTACGAGAAGATGAACCGCGGCGACGACGCGACGGCCGAGGGAAAGATGGACGTGGCCCTCGCCGAGTACGGCGGCGCGCAGACGATGGTCCCGGACAACGACGAGTTCGTGTTCTGGACCGCCGTCGCCCTCGTGTCGAACGCCCGCGAGACCGAGGCGCTGGGGCTGTTCGCCAAAGCGTTCCGGATGAATCCCTCCTGGATGCTGCTCGTCCCGCGGCTCCAGCGCGTCGGGCAGCTCCCGGCCACACCGGGGCTGGTCGAGAAGATCCTCGCCGTCGGTCCCGAGTCCAGCCTGAAGGCCGCCGCGCGCACCGGCACCCCGTGACGTGCTGAAGGCGCTCGCGGCGGCGGCTGCCCTGGCGTCGGTCGTCGTCGCCGTCGGGCTCGCCGTCCTCGCTCTCGGCCCGCTCCCCTCCCGCCGCGGGACAGCGGAGATCCCCCGCCTGTCCGCTCCCGTCGAGGTCCGCTACGACCGTGCGGGGATCCCGCACGTGCGCGCGATCCTCGAGACCGACGCGTGGCGCGCGCTCGGGTGGATCCACGCCTCCGACCGCCTCTTCCAGATGGAGCTCAGGCGCCGCGCCGCCTCGGGCCGCCTCGCCGAGATCCTCGGGGACAAGGCGCTCGCGTTCGATCGCGAGGCGCGCCTGGCGGGGTACCGGCGCGATGCGGCGCGAGACTTCGAGCAGGCCGGCGACGTCGAGCGGGCCGCGCTGATTGCCTATGCGGAGGGCGTGAACGCCTATCTCGCCGAGGAGCCGCTCCCCCTCGAGATGCGCGCGCTGGGCATCGAGCCGGATCCCTGGTCGCCGGTCGACTCCCTCGCGTTCGGCCGCCTCCTGAGCGAAGGGCTGACGATGTCGGCCGCGCACGAGCAGGCAGTCTTCGACGACGCCGTCGCCCGCGGTCTCGAGGCCGCGGTACGCCTCGCCGACGCCTCCGACGGGATCCGCACGGTCGTCGCCGACGGGATCCGCGAGGCGCTCAGCGTGGAGCAGGTGCCTGAGGCCGCGGCCTCGTCACCGCCGCGGGAGGCCGCGGCGGGGAGCAACGCGTGGGCGCTCTCGGGGCGGCGCACCGCCTCGGGCAAGCCCTTGCTCGCGGGCGATCCGCATCTCGACCCGGAGCGGCCGGGCGTCTGGTACGCGGCGCATCTGACGAGCGCGGACGGGCTCGACGTCGCGGGCCTGACGCTTCCCGGAGCGCCCGGCGTGATCATCGGGCACAACGGGCGCGTCGCCTGGTCCGTGACGATGACCCAGGCGGATGATGCCGATCTGTTCCTCGAGAAGGTCCGCCCCGCCGACGGAACCTGGCTCGACGACGGCGTGTGGGTCCCGCTCGCGCGGGCCGTCGAGACGATCCACGTGAAGGACGAGCCCGACGTCCGAGTCGAGATCCTCGCCACGCGCCACGGGCCGCTCGTCGAGAAGCCGCGGGGCGGCGGCCTCGCCCTCGCGCGCGCCCGAGCGTGGTCGCTGCCGGAGACGATCCTCGGGATCGCGCCGTTCCTCGCGGCCGATCGGGCGAAGGACGGCGAATCGCTGCGCGCCGCGTGGAGGACGTACCACGGGCCGCCGATCAACGTCTGCTGGGCGGATGACGGCGGACGCATCGGCGTCGAGGTCGCGGGATCGGTCCCGCGGCGCCCGGCAGGCGACGGCCGATTCCCGGTCCCGGGATGGACGCGGCGGTACGAATGGAACGGCGTGATCGCTCCCGCCGAGCTTCCCGAGATCTCGGACCCTCCGGAAGGATATGTCGCGACCGCCAACGACGACTGGAGCGCCGCGGGCCGTAGGCTCCCGTTCCCGGGACTGTACGCGAGCCCCGACCGCGTGGAGCGCGCGCGTGCCTTCGCGGCCGGATTCACGAGGGCGGGCGTCGCCGACATGCGTGCGATGCAAAACGACGTCGTCTCGCCGTACGCGCTGCGCATCGTCAAGGCGCTCGGGACCCTGCGCCTCACGGACCCGCGCGCGGTGAAGGCCGTGCGCGTGCTCGCCGCGTGGGACGGGCGCGCGCTCAAGCGGGGCCCGAGCCGGCTGTTCTTCGAGGTGATGCGCGAGCTGCGGGACGCCGTCGTGGCACCGGCCGCCCGCGGCACGTCGGGCGCGTGGGCGAGCTGGTCGCTGCTCGAGCGCCTGGTCACCGGGAGCGATGGGGACGACCTGTGGAACGATCCGGGGGCCCAGCGGCGCACGACGCGTCGCGAGGTGATCGAGCGGTGCCTGGCGCGCGCCCTGGACACCGTCGAGCGCGAAGGCGGAACGAACCCCGCGCGGTGGTCGTGGGGCAGCGTGCACCGCCTGACCTACCCCCACCTGTTCGCCGCGGCGCTCCCCGCGCTGCTCGGCGATCGCTTGCGGCTCGGGCCGATCGCGCTCCCCGGTGAGTGGCACACCCTCTCGGTGGCCGGGTTCACGGCCCGCGGCGGGCACTACGACGTCACGCACATCCCGTCGGCGCGGCTGATCGTCGATCTCGGAGACCCGGACCTGTCGCGCCTCGTTCTGCCGCTCGGGCAGTCGGGCCAGATCTTCGACGCCCACGCTGCGGACCAGATGCCCGCGTGGGCCGCGGGGCGCGATCTCCCCTTCCCGTTCACGCCGCGCGCGGTCGATGCCGCCGCCATCTCTCGGTTGCGTTTCGTTTCGCGGGAGTGAGCGGACGCGCCGACAATCCCGACGATCGGGCGGGGCGCGGGCATAGGCCGTATCGTCGGCATTGTCACCGTACGACCGGTGTCGCCGCCGAGCAAAATGAGTGTCCGTTCCGCTCCGGTTTCCCTCGACACGCGCGGATCCCCGGCGTAACTTTCCCGCGCTCGGGAGGATCATCTCCCCTCAGGCCGTCGACCTTCGAGCGAGAGGAAACAAGGGGATCGTGATGCGAACGGTCGTCGATGTGTTTCATGACGATGTGCCGAGAGCCTTCGCCTTCCTCGAGTCGACGCACGGCTTCGTGCTGCGTCGCGAGGACGACCACGGGTACACCGCGAGCGCGTCGCACGCCGACGTCCTCGTCGAGCTCGACTGGGGCTCGATCGTCGTGTCGATCCGGCCCGTGGAGACCGGACGCGCGGTGCGGTTGTCGTTCATCGTCGGCGCGAAGGACCCGACCGAGCTGTTCCTGCCGCGCTACCCCTGGGGACCGTCGGAGGCGCGCGAGGAGATCGAGCGCCAGGCCGAGCTGCTGCGGCGGTTCGCGGGCGAGCTGCTCGCCGGGGACTTCTCGAAGTGGTCGGCGCTCGAGGCGCACCAGACGCTCGTGCTCGAGCAGTGGCGCCGGGAATCGGAGCGGCTCGTGCAGGAGGCGCGCGTGAAGCTCGTGCGCCGCCGCGCGGAGACCGCCTGGTCGGAGCGTCGCTTCGGGGAGGCGGCCGCGCTCTACGCGTCGATCGTGGACGACCTGTCCCCGGCGGAGATCGCGCGCCACGAGTATTGCCGCCGCCGGACGATCCTGGTCGCCGTGCCCCGCCGGAAGGACGGTCGCATCGAGGGCATCGCATGATCCCGAAGGACGACGCCCTCTCGACGCGGCCGTCGTCGAAGGCGCGCGCGCGCGCGAAGCCGCAGCACGCCATCGAGGCGGCTCTTCCGCCTCATGCGCGCGCGGCGCGCACGCGCCTCGGCGAGCTGCTGCTCGCCCCGGGCCCCCTGCCGCTCGTCGAGGCGACGCTCCTCGTCGCCGCGGAGGAGTACCCCGAACTCGACGTGATGGCGCCGATGGCGCGCGTGGAGGCGATCGGCACCGAGGCCGCCCGCCGCGTGGCCGGCGTGACCAATCCGTTCGCGCGCCTGGATGCGGTGCGCGCGCTGCTCTTCGAGGACATCGGGTTCCGCGGGAACGTCGAGCAGTACGACGACCCGCGCAACTCGTACCTGAACGAGGTCCTCGACAGGAAGCTCGGAATCCCGCTGACGCTGTCGATCCTGGCGATCGAGGTCTCCCGGCGCGCGGGCCTCGAGGCGGTGGGGGTCGGCCTCCCGGGCCACTTCATCGTGAGGATCGTCGAGCAGGGGCGGAACCTCTTGATCGATCCGTTCCACGGGGGGCAGATCGTCACCGTCGAGGACTGCCGGGACCTCGTCGTGCGGACCACGGGACGCGCGTCGCT
>DATKHQ010000253.1:0-11239 GCA_035510175.1 Candidatus Sulfotelmatobacter sp.
GCTCGGGGTTCCAACGCGCCCGCGCATGTCGGGCACGCCGAGCCCCGAGAGCATGTGGCCGTGACCCACATCCTCCGCGGGAAAGGTCGCCGGGACGTGGATGACCTGCGCCCTGAGGCCCGCTTTCGCCGCGAGTTCCCACATCGTCGCCCCGCGCCGGTGGTTGATCGCGTCCGGAACGTCGACGGGCAGGAACGTCTTGGCGACGAATCCCAGGGGCAAGGCGGCGGCGAGGCCGAGCAGGGTCGCGATCGCCAGGCGCGTCGCCCACCCCAGGTCGAGGAAAACCACCACGAGCAGGGCGAGCGCGAAGACCACGGCACCGGCGATCACGCCGACGACCAGGCCGTTGCGCTCCCCGAAGAGAAACATGCGCCGCGACTCCGAGTTCATCGCGAAGTCCGGAAGGTAGTCGGCGGGATTGCGCATCAGGAAATCGAAGATCCGGGTCTTGCCCGGATTGGTCCCGGTGGCGAACGAGGACCAGGAGACGGGCGTTTGCGGCGGGTTCGTCGGCTGGAGAGGAGAGAACGTCCCCTCGTCGCGCAGCTTCGCGAGGTTGGGAAGCTTTCCCTGGTCCATCCACTCCGTGACCAGGCGCGCATCCGCGCCGTCGAAGCCGAGAATGACGACCTTGGGCTTGGCGGTCGCGGTGGTCCATGTCGAAAGTGACGCGACGGTCGCGAGCGCGACCGCCAGGACTCTCATGCGGCCCAGCATCCGATCCGAACCTCGATCCCCGCGAAACGCGAGGGCAGCGGACAGCTTAACACCCGCCCGGAGCGCGCGTCGGAGAACGGTGCCGGTCGCGTTCGATGCTATCCTCCGTCCGCCGCGTGTGGTGGCGGCCTGCGGGCGCGATGCTTCCGGACGTCATTCCCGAAACCCTCCCTCACTCCGACGAGGCCGAGCGCTCGGTCCTCGCGGCGGTCCTGCTCGACAACCGGCAGATCCACAAGGCGCAGGAGATCCTCACCCACGAGGCGTTCTACGGGGAGCGGCACCGCCGCATCTTCCGCGCGATCGAGGAGCTCTCGGAGGGCGGCAGCGCCCTCGACCTCGTCACCCTGCGCGACGCGCTCGAGCGCAGCGGCGAGCTCGAGCCGATCGGGGGGGTGGCCTACCTGACCGCGCTGGTGGAGGGATCGGCGCGCTCCGGCAACGTCGAGCACTACGCGAGGATCGTGAAGGAAAAGGCGATCCTGCGCGAGCTGATCCGGTCGGCTCACCAGATCCTCGCGAGCGCCCTGCGCGCCACGGACCCGGCCGACGAGGTGCTCGACGAGGCCGAAAAGGCGATCTTCCGCGTCGCCGAGGACCGCCTCCGCCAGGGCTTCCTGTCTCTCAAGACCGTCGGCGAGCGCAGCATCAAGCTTATCGAGGACCTCACGCACCGGCGCGAGGCGATCACCGGGATCGCGACCGGGTTCCTCCAGCTCGACGAGTGGACCGCTGGCTTGCAGCCGTCGGACCTCGTGATCCTCGCCGCCCGTCCGTCCATGGGCAAGACCGCGCTCGCGCTCAACATCGCCGCGCATGCCGCGCTGCGCACCGGGCGGAAGATCGGGATCTTCTCGCTCGAGATGTCCCACCAGCAGCTCTTCTCGCGGCTGCTGTGCTCGGAAGCCCGGGTCGACGCGCACCGCCTGCGCACGGGGCGGATCGGCAAGGACGAGTGGCAGCGGATCATCAAGTCTTTCTCCGAGCTGTCGGACGCCCCGGTGTTCATCGACGACACCCCGGGCGTGGGAATCATGGAGATGCGCGCGAAGGCGCGCCGCCTCTCGCTCGAGCACGGACTCGACCTCCTCGTCGTCGACTACCTCCAGCTGATGCGCGGGCGCGGGCGCTACGACAGCCGGCAGCAGGAGATCGCCGACATCTCGCGCTCGCTGAAGGAGATGGCGAAGGAGCTCCACGTCCCGATCCTGGCGCTCTCGCAGCTGTCCCGCGCTCCCGAGCAGCGCGGCACCGGGGATCGCAGGCCGCAGCTGTCCGACCTCCGCGAGTCCGGCGCGATCGAGCAGGACGCCGACGTGGTGCTCTTCCTCTTCCGCGAGGAGGTCTACAAGCGAGACGACCCCGAGCTGAAAGGGAAGGGGGAGCTGATCATCGGCAAGCAGCGCAACGGCCCGACGGGACTGATCCCGCTCCACTTCATCCGGGAGTTCACGACGTTCGTCAACCCCGAATGGCGGGACGGCTAGGGCGGACGTGACGCGGACCTCGTTCGTCTGCCAGCAGTGCGGCCATGCGAGCGCCAAGTGGTTCGGCCGCTGCCCCTCGTGCGACGCGTGGGACGCGATGGTCGAGGAGGCGGGACCCGCGCATCGCGCGCCCGGTCCTGCGCGCGCGGCCGTCGCCGTCCCGTACCCGGAGGTCGCCTCCTCGGACGCCGAGCGCACCTCCACCGGCCTTCCGGAGCTGGACCGCGTGCTCGGCGGCGGCCTCGTTCCGGGCGCGGTCGTCCTGATCGGCGGAGAGCCCGGCGTCGGGAAGAGCACGCTCGTCCTGCAGGCGGCCGCCCACCTCGCCGCGTCCGGATCTCGCGTGCTCTACGCCACCGGCGAGGAATCGCCCGCCCAGCTCAAGCTCCGCGGCGAGCGTCTCCGGGTACGCGCCTCCCATCTGCTCGTCCTCGCCGAGACCGACGTCGACGCGGTGATCGACGTCGCGCGGCGCGAGCGCGTCGTGGCGGTGCTCGTCGACTCGATCCAGTCGGCGCGATGCGCCGAGCTGTCGTCGGTACCCGGCTCCGTGAGCCAGGTGCGCGAGTCCGCGCAGCGCCTGGTCGCGCTCGCCAAGGCGACCGGCATCCCCGTCGTCCTGGTCGGGCACGCGACGAAGGAGGGCTCGATCGCCGGGCCGCGCACGCTCGAGCACGTCGTCGACACGGTCGTGTCGTTCGAGGGAGACCGGCACCACGCGCACCGGATCCTCCGCGCACAGAAGAACCGGTTCGGCCGGTCGGACGAGATCGGGGTGTTCACGATGGGCGAGTCCGGCCTCGAGGGCGTCGCGCACCCGAGCGAGATCTTCCTCGCCAAGCGCGCAGTAGGGGCGCCCGGCTCGGCGGTGCTCCCCGCCCTCGAGGGATCGCGCCCGCTGCTCGTCGAGATCCAGGCCCTGGTCGGGGAGGGGGCTTCGGGATCCCCGCGCCGCACCGCGCTCGGGATCGACCCCGGCCGCCTCGCGCTCATCCTCGCCGTGGCCGAGCGCTGCTGCGGACTGGCGCTCGCCGCGCGCGACGTCTTCGTGAACGTCGCCGGCGGGCTCGACGTCGACGAGCCCGCCGCCGACCTCGCGGTGGCTCTCGCGGTCGCCTCGAGCCTGTCGGGGCGGGCTCTGCCGGACCGCGCGACCGTGCTCGGCGAGCTCGGTCTTGCGGGAGAGGTCCGCAGCGTCGGACGGATCGACGCGCGACTCCGCGAGGCCGCACGGCTCGGATTCTCGGGCGCCATCGTCCCCGGATCGGCCGCGGACGTCACCGTTCCCGGACTCCGTCTGCGCCCGGTGCGGCACCTGGCCGACGCCCTCGCCGCGGCGTTTTCGGCGTGAGCGCGCGCAGCGTGCGCTGGCTCGTGCGGGCCGCGGCCGTGGCCGCCGCGGTGCTCCTGGCCGCCGCCGCGACGAACGCGCTCCCGCTCGTGCCCGCGCTCGCCCTGGGCCTCGCCCTCGCGGTGCTCTTCGCCGGCGAGGCGTGGCTCGCGGTCGTCGCGGGAGCGGCGCGGCCGCGGCGCGCGGGAGCGAGGCAGGCGCTGCTCGACACGTCGGTGCTGATCGACGGACGCATCCAGGAGGTCGCGGAGAGCGGGTTCCTCGCGTTCGACCTGGTGGTGCCGGAGTTCGTGCTGCGCGAATTGCAGCACGTCGCCGACTCGGCGGATGCGGGCCGCCGCGCGCGGGGGCGTCGCGGCCTCGACGTCCTGCAGGCGCTGAGCGCCTCGGGGCGCGTCTCGCTCTCGGTCGTCCCGGACGACGTCCCGGCGGAGCGCGAGGTCGATCAGAAGCTCGTCGTGCTCGCCCGGACTCTGAAGGCCGCGCTCCTCACCAACGACTTCAACCTGAACAAGGTCGCCGCGATCCAGGGCGTTCCCGTGCTCAACGTGAACGACCTGGCGCGCTCGCTGCGTCCCGCGTGGCTTCCCGGCGACGCGCTGCAGGTGACCATCGTCAAGGAGGGAAGGGAAGCCGGCCAGGGGGTCGGCTACCTCGAGGACGGCACCATGGTCGTGGTCGACCAGGCGCGCGACCTGCTCGGGGAGACCGTGGAGATCGTCGTCACCAGCGCGCTGCAGACGGCCGCCGGCAAGATGTTCTTCGCGAAGCGCGCCGTCTAGCAGGATGCTGAAAAAGTCTGTGGAGCATTGAGATATCCACAGGCAAGAGGTTTACGCTTCGCATCGCGACTTCGGAGGGACTCACCGATGCGAGGCGGAGACAAACGTGCGGATGGGATGTGGTCGACGATCCGGCCCGTGGATCGCGTGCCGGTGGATCACCCCCTCCGGCCGATTCGGGAGATTACGAACGAGGTCTTGAAGGAGCTGTCGCCGCAGTTCTCGAAGTTGTATTCGAAGTGGGGTCGGCCGTCGATTCCTCCGGAGAAGCTGCTTCGTGCTTTGCTCTTGCAGGCGTTCTACACCATTCGGAGCGAGCGGCAGCTGATGGAGCAGCTGACCTACAACCTCTTGTACCGCTGGTTCGTGGGACTTGGGATGGACGATCCGGTGTGGAATCCGACGACGTTCACGAAGAATCGGGACCGGCTGCTTAACGGCGAGGTGGCCTGGCGGTTCTTCCAGGCCGTGGTGGACCGGGCGCGATCGCACGGCCTGCTGTCCGAGGAGCACTTCACCGTCGACGGGACGCTGATCGACGCGTGGGCGAGCCACAAGAGCTTCGTGCCGAAAGACGGCAAGGGCCCGAAGGATGGCGATGGATCGCGCAATGCGGACGTGGACTTCCGTGGGCAGAAACGTTCGAACGAGACGCATCAATCGATCACCGATCCGGAGTCGCGGTTGTTCCGGAAGTCGCATGGAACCGAGTCGAAGCTCTGCTACGCGGCGCACGTCCTGATGGACAACCGTCACGGACTGGCGGTGGAAGGCTGCGTGACCACCGCGACGAGCAGTGCGGAGCGAGAGGCGGCGCTCTGGATGACCGAGAGGCTCCCAGGACGCGCGACGCTCGGTGCCGACAAGGGGTACGACGTACGCAGCTTTGCGGACGAGCTGCGACGTCGCGGGATCACACCGCACTTGGCCGCGAAGAACGCGAGCTATTCGACGATCGACGGCCGCACCAGTCGGCACGAGGGCTACGCGATCAGCCAGAAGAAGAGGAAGCTCGTCGAGCAAATCTTCGGGTGGACGAAGACGGTCGCGGTGCTTCGGAAGACGCGACACCGAGGACGCGAGCGTGTCGACTGGATGTTCGTGTTCGCTCTCGCCGCGTACAACCTGATCCGGATCCGAAACCTGACCTGGAGTCCGGCGTGATGCGCCCGAGGCACGCCCCGCGCGCGCCGAGCGGGCCTTCCGCGCTCCCACTCGAGGACTGAGCGTCGGCATTCGAAGCGTTCGAGGGTACGAAGTTGACACGATCACTCAATTCTTCAGCATCCTGCTAGACGGCGGACTCAGATCGTGTAGCCGTCGTCGCGCCGGTCGAGCATCCGGATCTGCCGCTCCCACTGGTACTTCAGGATCAGCAGCACGCGGAACGTCAGATCGGCCTCCTTCCGCGCGGGGGAGCGCCAGTCCTTCTCGAGGCGGATCATCGCGGTCCACCGGCTCGACTCGTTGAGCAGCTTCGAGGCGATCGACCAGCGGCCCTCCTTCCCCTGCTGCGCGTGCCACCACTCGAGGTGCGCCATGAACTGCGGGTAGCGGTTCAAGAGGCCGAGGCGGGCGAAGATCTCCATGTTCACGAGCAGCTCGTCGAGCCCGCCGTGCTTCTGGTAATACTCGACGCCGCGGATCCGCAATCCCCCGCCCTTGACGAACGACCCCTTCGCGGTGCGCACGAGCCCGAGGTCCGGGGCGAGCCGCTGGTACGTCTCCGCGAGGACGTAGTCCGACATCTTCTTGAGGCGCATCTTCGCCAGCTCGCCGTCGAGCAGCCACGGCGAGAAGGCGAACACGCGGAAGATCGGGAGGTCCGGGACGAACAGGTAGTCGCGCCGGAAGCCCGCCGCGCGGATCAGCGGGTGGGACGCGCCGATCTCCTCCACCGGATTGCGGGAGACCGGATCGTCGACGAAGCCGGCGCACAGGTCGAGCAGCTCGAGGACCTGGAGGCGGCTCCGGTCGTCCGTGTACCCTCCCCGGACCAGCAGGCCCAGCGCGAGGATCCGGAGCGCCCAACGGTAATAGCGTTCCCGCTTCTCGTCGGCCTTCACGAACTTGGCGAACTCGAAGAATTTCACATCCTTCTTGGCGGACAGGAACGGGCGGAGCGTCGCCGCCGCGGTCTTGACCGGCTTCGCGTCGCGCCCCCATCCCATCTCGAACAGGAGCGACATCGCGTTCTCGAGAGACAGCTCGAGCCTCTTCGGATCCCCGGCGTGGATCTGCCCGCCCCAGGTCCCGTCCTTGCGCTGTTTGCGGGACAGCGCGAGCGCCGGGGGATACAGCAGCACCGCCTGGCGGGTCTTGACCACGTCGGGATCGTCTTTCGAGCGGTCGAGCAGCTCGGTCAGCACGCGGTACCGGATCGGCGGACCGGCATTCTCGAGGAGCCAGGGGATCGGGTCGGCGCGCAGGGCGGACTTCCAGTCGGTCATCGACCTCCTCTCGCCTCGGTCGATTCGGCGCGGACGCGCGCGGCCAGCGCGCGGAACTCCCCGAAGAGCGCAAGGGCGTCGTGAGGTCCGGGGGAGGCTTCCGGGTGGTACTGCACCGCGATGAGCGAGCGTCCCGGGTCGGCGAACCCCTCGCACGTTCCGTCGTTGAGGCTCACGTGCGTCACGCCGCACCCCGGCGGAAGCGTCGCCGTCTCGACCGCGTATCCGTGGTTCTGCGAGGTCACCGCCACGCGCCCGGTCGCCGTGTCCTGGACCGGATGGTTCGCGCCGCGGTGCCCGAACTTGAGCTTGAACGTCCGCGCGCCGAGCGCCATTGCCGCGATCTGGTGCCCCAGGCAGATGCCGAACATCGGGACCCGCCCGACGAGCCCCGCCACCGCCGCGACCGCGTACGTCGCCTCCGCCGGATCACCCGGTCCGTTCGACAGGAAGACCGCGTCCGGCCGGAGTGCCCGCGCGTCCGCCGCGGAGAAGGTCGCCGGGACGACCGTCACGTCGAAGCCGGCCTCGTAGAGGAGGCGGAAGATGTTCCGCTTGGCTCCGAAGTCGTACGCGACGCACCTCAGTCGCGACGTCTCCCCTGCGTCCCCGACCGGCGGCGCCCAGCGCACATCCCGCGGCGCGTCCCAGCGGTGCGCCTCGCGGCAGGTCACGGACCGGACCAGGTCGCGCGTCGCGAGATCCGCCGACGCGCGGGCGCGCGCGACGAGCCGGGCCCCGTCGCGGTCGACCGCGGAGATAATGCCCTTCCTCACGCCGCCGGAGCGCAGGTGCCGGGTGATCGCGCGCGTGTCGATCTCCGCGATCCCGGGGATTCCGTGCTCCTTGAGGTGCTCGTGAAGCGCCTGCGTCGACCGCCAGCTCGACGCGGTGCCCGACAGCTCCCGCACGGCAAACCCCTCGACCTGCGGAGCGCGCGATTCGAGGTCGAGCGCGTTCGTCCCGACGTTGCCGATCTCGGGGGCGGTCATCACGACGATCTGCCCGCCGTAGGACGGATCGGAGAGGATCTCCTGGTAACCGGTCATCGACGTGTTGAAGACGACCTCGCCCGACCGTTCCGCGACCGCTCCGAACGCCCGCCCCGGAAAGACGCGTCCGTCCTCGAGTGCCAGCAGCGCCTCCACCTCAGGCCTCCACCGCGACGGGAACCGCGCGGAGCCTGGCACCGTCCTCGTGGAGCACGCCGAGCGGCAGCTCCGCGTCGTGCTCGAAGACGCACCACCACCCGTCCCGGGCGGCCTCCGGCAGCAGCCGCTTCTTGGATTCGAGCGTGCGCAGCGGCTCCAGGTCGTACCCCATGATCCACGGGAACGGGACGTGCGTGGCGGTCGGGACGAGGTCGTTCAGGAACGCGACCACGTGCTCGCCCGTCCGCACCAGCGGCACGTGGAGGTAAGGCGTGTGGCCCGGCGCCAAGCGCACCTCGATGTGCCGGTCGATCCGCCGCTCCCCCTCGATCAGGTCGAACAGGCCCGCCTCGGCGATCGGCTCGACGTTGTCGCGCTCGTAGGACGCCCGGATCCGCTCGTTCCCGGAGCGGGACAGGTCGAGCTCCCCCTTCTGCACGACGTACCGCGCGTTCGGAAAGGCCGGGACCGCGCGGCCCGACGCATCGAGCGCGGTGTTCCCCCCGGCGTGATCGAAGTGGAGGTGGGAGTCGATGACGACGTCGACGTCCTCCGGGGCCAGTCCCGCCTCCGCCAGGATCTCCCGGGGGCCCCGGAGCTCGAATCCGTAGATCTCCCGGCGCTTCGCGTCCCACTTCGTGCCGGCGCCGTTGTCGATCAGCGTGACCGTGTCGCCGTCCTCCACGAGCAGGACGTTCATGCCCAGCCGGATCCGGTTCCGCTCGTCGGCGCTCCGGTACTTCGACCAGAGCGGCTTGGGCACCACGCCGAACATCGCGCCCCCGTCGAGCCTCAAGGCCCCGGCGGAGAGGATCGTCAATCTCAGGTCTCCGCTGACGAAGCGGATCACCGCAGCGCCTCCGTCCGGCGGCTCACGATCGGGGCGAGCTCGCGCAGCTGCGCGATCAGCTCCCGCGCCGCGCCCGGCAGCAGCGCCTGGCGCGCGTCCGAGAGGGCGCGCTCGGGGGCGGGGTGCACCTCGAAGAGGACCCCGTCGGCGCCGGCCGCGACGGCCGCGCGCGCCATCGGCGCCACGCGCTCCGAATGCCCGGTCGCGTGCGACGGGTCGACGAAGACCGGCAGGTGGGACAGCTCGCGCAGGGCCGGCACGATCGACAGATCGAGGGTGTACCGGCTGTGCTGGGAGAACGTGCGGATGCCCCGCTCGCACAGGATGACCTCGGGGTTGCCGGCGTCGAGGAGGTACTCCGCGGAAAGCAGCAGCTCCTCGGCGGTGGCCGAGAGGCCGCGCTTCAACAGCACAGGACGGCCGCACCGCCCGGCGCGCTTGAGCAGGGCGTAGTTCTGCATGTTCCGCGCGCCGATCTGCACGATGTCGGCGACCCGCAGGACCTGCTCGAGCGAGGCCTCGTCCACCGCCTCCGTCACGACCGGAAGACCGGTGGCCTCCTTCGCCTTCGCGAGCAGATGCACCCCGTCGCGGCCCAGCCCCTGGAAGCTGTACGGGCTCGAGCGCGGCTTGTACGCGCCCCCGCGCAGCGCGTCCGCCCCCGCGTCCTTGAGGATTCGCGCCACCGAGAGGATCTGCTCCTCGCTCTCGACCGCGCAGGGACCGGCGACGACGAACGGTCCGGATCCCGAGCCGATCCGGGCGTTCCCGATCCGGATCACGGTATCCTCGGGATGGGCGTCCCGTCCCGCGCGCGTCCAGGGCCGCGTCACCGCGATCGCCTCGGCGACCCCGGGGAGCGCCTCGAACAGAGTCGGATCGATCGGTCCCGGGTTGCCCGTGATCGCGACCGCGGTTCGCTGCGAGCCGGTCAGCACGTGCGCGTGGAACCCGAGATCCTCGACCGCCCGGCACACACGGGCAAGGTCGTCCCTCGTGCTCCCTTGCTTCATCGCGATGAGCATCGAGACGGGATCTCCCTGGCAGACTCCTGCGGGGCTGCCCGACGGGGTGGTCGCAGGCGCCGAAGGGTATCGAAACGACACGGAGAATTCAACAGAATCGCCGCATCTCGTTCGATTGACTTGCTTTGTGCCTGTGTTACCATCTCGCGGTCTGCCGGACCGAAATCATTCGGATGAGGTCTTTGGGCAGGGGTCCAGGCGCGTAGCTCAGGTGGGAGAGCGCTACCTTGACACGGTAGAGGTCCGCGGTTCGACCCCGCGCGCGCCTACCAGTTCTCGGCTCGAAGGATGGAGATGCCGGAGACCGTCGCCACCGTCCGCGTCACGCTTCCCGACGGCTCCGTCCGGGAGGTGGCCGCGGGAACCACGGCGGCCGGCGTCGCCGCCGCGATCGGTCCGCGCCTCGCGAAGGACGCGGTGGTCGCCAAGGTCGACGGCATCCTCGTCGACCTCGCGCGGCCGATCCGACAGGATGCCTCGATCGAGATCCTTACCCCGAAGAGCCCGGAGGCCTTGCACGTCCTCAGGCACTCGACCGCGCACGCGGTCGCGCAGGCGGTCCAGGAGCTCTACCCGGGGACCAAGATCGGCCAGGGGCCGGTCATCGAGAACGGCTTCTACTACGATTTCGACCGCGCGGAGCCGTTTTCCGAGGACGACCTCGCCACGATCGAGCGGCGCGTGCGCGAGATCGTCGCGCGCAACCTGCCGATCGAGCGTGTCGACCTCCCGAAGACCCAGGCGATCGCTTTCTTCGAGAAGGAGCGGGAGCCGTACAAGATCTACTTCGCGACGACGAAGGGAGACGACGTCGTCTCGATCTACCGGCAGGGAGACTGGACGGACTTCTGCCGCGGGCCGCACGTTCCGTCCACGGGGCGTCTCGGGGCATTCAAGCTCCTCTCGGTCGCCGGGGCCTACTGGCTCGGCAGCGAGAAGAACAAGATGCTCCAGCGGATCTACGGGACCGCCTTCTGGACGCAGGCGGATCTCGACGCCTACCTGGCGCTCCTCGAGGAGGCGCGCAAGCGCGACCACCGGAGGCTCGGCAAGGAGCTGGACCTCTTCCTGTTCCACCCGTACGCCCCGGGCGCGGCCTTCTGGACCGAGCGGGGCACGACCGTCTTCAACGTCCTGAACGCCACGATGCGCGAGATCCAGCTCGAGGATTACCGCGAGATCAAGACGCCGCTCCTCTACAACAAGCACCTGTGGGAGCTGTCGGGCCACTGGGGAAAGTACCGCGAGAACATGTTCCTCGTGCTCGACGCCGAGACGGGCGAGCACGATTTCTCGCTCAAGCCGATGAACTGCCCGTCGCACCACGTCTACTTCGCCTCGAAGACCCACTCGTACCGGGAGCTGCCGATCCGGTTCACGACCTACGACGTGCTCCACCGGAACGAGGTCTCCGGCGCCCTGT
>DATKHQ010000254.1:0-5653 GCA_035510175.1 Candidatus Sulfotelmatobacter sp.
TGCGGAGACCGGCGGGCATTCTAGTGCACGCCGCCGGCGAAGCTACGCGGGACCGACCCGGATCGACGCGACGCCGCCGATCTCCTCCTGGAGGAACGCCTTGAGGCGCGCCATCAGCCGCGATTCCGCTTGCCGCACCGCCTCGCGGGTCGTCCCGAACCGCTCGCCGATCGCCTGCAGGGTCGCCGGCTCCTCCGCGAGCAGCCGTTCGTCCAGGATCGCCCGCTCGCGCTCGGAGAGCGCGACGCGGAACTTCGCGATGGCCGCCTGGACCTTCTGCTGGAGCTCGCGGCGCGCGACGTCCTCCTCGACGCTGGGCCCCGTCGCGGCGAAGACGTCGCCGCGCGTGCGGTCCTCGTCGTCCCCGAGCGGCGCGTCGAGGGAGACGTCCCGGGCGTGGAGCGCCTTCTCGACGTCGGTGACGTCGTTCTCCGACACGCCGAAGTGCGCGGCGAGCATCTTCGGGCCGACCTCGATGCCGCGCGATTCGAGCTTCGCCTTCTCCTGCCGCAGGTTGCGCAGGAGCTTGCGCCGCGCGTTGGTCGTGCCGACCCGGACCAGGCGCACGTTGTCGAGGAGGAATTTGACGATGTAGGCCCGCACCCACCAGGCGGCGTACGTCGGCAGGCGCACGTTGAGATCCGGGTCGAACCGCTCGATGGCGGCGAGCAGCCCGAGGTTGCCCTCCTGCACCAGGTCCAGCAGGTTCCGCGCGGCACGCCGGAACGACAGCGCGATCCGCGTGACCAACATCAGGTTGGCCGTGATCAGCCGGGCGAGGGCCTCGCGATCGCCGGTTTCGCGGTACCGGCGCGCGAGTGCCTGCTCCTCCTCGCGCGTCAGCGGCGGGTAGCGCCGGATCTCCGCCATGTACCGGCGGAACGGATCGGCGGGGACCAGGTCGCGGCCCGTGGACCCCGCGGGCGCGGGCCCCCCGTCCTCCGGCTGCGCCGGCTCGATGTCGCGGGATTCGTCGTCCGGAACGGGGTCTTTCACGACCTCCGGATCCAGATCGACGGGATCGTCGGAGCTCATCCTCCGAGGGTAGCAGGAGGCTCACCCCGGCGGCGGAGGGCTAGAAGATCGTGTCGCCGAGGAACTTACGCGGGTCGACCTGGTTGCCGGCGCGGAACACCTCGTAGTGGAGATGCGGGCCGGTCGAGCGGCCGGAGGATCCGACGAGCCCGATCACGTCGCCGCGCTTGACGCGCTGGCCCGGCGTCACCAGGAGCTTGCTGAGATGGCCGTAACGGGTCGCCATCCCGTACCCGTGCGAGAGCTGAATCATCGAGCCGTACCCCGCGGTCCGCCCGGCGGTGGTCACGAGGCCGTCCGCCGCGGCGTGCACCGGCGTTCCGGGCGCGGCCACGATGTCGATCCCCTTGTGGAACTCGCGGGATCCGTCGATCGGATCGGTGCGCCAGCCGAACCCGTCGGAGAAGAACCCGCCGACGGGCTGGAGGTTCGGTGTCGAGGCCAGCACCTTGAGGCGCTCGTCCCACGCTTGCTCGAGACGGCCGAAGGAGGCGTCGAGGTTCTGCATCCGCTTGGTCAGAGCCGCGCTCTCCTCGCCGAAGAACTCCGACTTGAACGGCGCGACCGGACCGACGCCGCCGGCAGGACGTCCGGACGGGAGGTCGCGCAGGCCGACCGCCTGGGCGAGCTTGCCCGCGACCCCCTCGATCGCCGTCAGCTGCTCGCCCATGTGCGCGAGCGAGGCCTCGTACTGCACCTTGTCCTGTCGAAGCTGGTTGTTCTCGGCCTCGACCGCCGCGATCTGCTCGGCGAGCGCCTTCGTCTTGAAGAAGAGGTGTGGGGCGAGCGCCGCCGCGCCGGCGATCACGCTGCCGACGATCGACACCGCGAGGATGAAATTCGCCGAGACGTGCAGCTTCCGGAAGCGCGCGTGCGCGTGGGGAAGGATGAAGATCGTGTAGAACTTCCTCGGCATCTCGCCTCCCTTACACGCCCCGACCGCACGGACGCCCCGTTCGCGTCCTTATCTTCACAGGAGGTCTGACGACCCGAAGGATCGACATAACGCGTCGATCGCGCCCGAAAAAGCACCGGATCGTAACACCGGGCGCGCAGGACCGTCAAACCGAAACCGGCCGGACGAAGTGCAAGATGCGTTCCCCGGGAAAACATTGCAAGTCGTGGGCCGGGCGTGCCGGAACCGTCATCTCCGGCGCGAATTCGTCACCTTCATCCCGGCGACGGACCTGGTGTGTCAGTCGGCCAGCGATCGGCCGGTTACGCGATGGAAGATCTCCAGATAGCGCTCGCGAAGGCCCGCGATGATGTCGGCCGGAAGGCCGGGGGCCGGCGGCCGCTTGTCCCACCCGATCGACTCGACGTAGTCGCGCACGAACTGCTTGTCGAGCGAGGGCTGCGGCCCCCCCGGCGCGTAGCTCGCGGCGGGCCAGAACCGGGACGAGTCCGGCGTGAGCATCTCGTCCGCGATCCGGAGGGCGCCCTCGCGGTCGAACCCGAACTCGAACTTGGTGTCGGCGACGAGGATCCCGCGCTCCGAAGCGTACGCCGAAGCCTCGGCGTAGAGGCGCAGCGTGAGGGAGCGCAGGCGCTCGGCCGCCTCCCCGCCGACCGCCGCCACGACCGCATCGAAGGAGACGTTCTCGTCGTGGCCTTCGGCGGCCTTGGTCGCCGGGGTGAAGATCGGGTGCGGCAGAGCGTCGGACTCGCGCAGGCCGCGGGGCAGCGCCACGCCGCAGATCGACCCTCGCTCCCGGTACTCCTTCCACCCGGACCCCGCCAGGTACCCGCGGGCCACGCACTCGACCGGGGCCATCCGGAGCTTCATCGCCAGCGTGGATCGTCCCGCGAGAACCTCGCGATGCGCGCGGAGCGCTTCCGGGAACTCGTCCACGCGGGCCGACAGGACGTGATTCTGCACCACGCCGCGGGTGCGCTCGAACCAGAACGCGGAGATCTGGTTGAGCACCTTCCCCTTGTCGGGAATCGGGTCGGGGAAGACGCAATCGAAAGCGGAGAGCCGGTCGGACGCCACCAGGAGCAGCGACGACCCGAGGTCGTAGACGTCGCGGACCTTCCCCCGCGCCAGGAGCGGGATGCCGGGGATCTCCGTCCGGAACACGGGCACGCCGACGGTCGCCATCGTCACGATTGTCCGCCGGACGGGGATCGTCCGTCAACGCGACGGCCGCGCGAGCACGATCGGCGTCTGCGCGACGTCGATGTCCACGGGGAGGACGCCGTGAAGCTCCCCGTCGAGCTGGTACGGAAGGTCGGCGCGCTCCGAGCGAATCGTCACGCGCGAGGTCTCGGCGAGCACCGCTCCGCTCCGGCCGCCGTGCGCGCCCGACCACATCCGCGCGAGCTGGACGGCGAGCCGGACCGGGCCTCCGGACAGCGCGCACATCTCGAGAGACGTCGCGTCGAGGCGGGCGTGGGGCGTCGGCCGGAGGAACCCGCCGTAGAGGGGCGCGCGCCCCACGATCGCCGAGTGGCCGCCGAAGGTCCCGGCGTCGGTCTCGATCGAAAGCTCCGGAAACGGAAAGGTCCACAAACCCTTGAGCGCGCCGCGCGTGTAGTCCCGGAAACGGATCTTCCCCCTCACGCGGCTGAGCAGCTCCCGTAGCACCCACGCGTCGAACCCGGCTCCGGCCATGAGCAGGAAGAGCCGCCCCGCGGCGCGGCCGGGCCGCATCGGCAGGCGTCCCGAGCCCTCCGCCAGCCGCTCCGCGGCGAGCGCGGGATCGAGCGGCACGTCGAGGACGCGCGCGAGGAGGTTCATCGTGCCCGCCGGGGCAATGCCCAGGGGAACGCCGCTGCCCGCGAGGCCGTTGGCCGCCTCGTGAGCCGTGCCGTCCCCCCCGGCGGCGAGCACGAGATCGAAGCCCGCGCCCTTCGCCCGGGACGCGGCGGCCGTTGCGTCTCCCGGGCCGGAGGTGACGTGAAGCTCGACGAAGGCCCCCGCGCGCTTGGCTCCGCGCGCGGCCTGCTCCCCTGCGTTGCGGCGGCGGGTCAAGCCCGCGGCCGGGTTCGCGATCACGAGGACCCGGCGGGCACGGACGCGCATCGCGGTCAAAGGGCGGCCGATCAGCGCGCGTCGTGCACGATCCGGCCGGCGACGAGGGTCATGACGGGGGCGCCGGTGAGGCTCCACCCCGAAAACGGCGTGTTCGCGCTCTTGGACCGGAACTCCTCGGGCTCGACCCTCACGCGGCGCTCGAGATCGAGCACGGTGATGTCGGCGTCCGCGCCCGGTGCCAGGCTCCCCTTGTTCAGTCGGAGAACGCGTGCCGGTCCGGTGCTCATCAGCGAGACGAATCGGGAAAGATCGACCCGCCCGCCGCGCACGAGGCGGTCGAGCCCGATCGACACCGCGGTCTCGAGCCCGACGACACCGAACGGCGCCCGCGAGAACTCCACGCACTTCTCGTCGGCATGGTGCGGCGCATGGTCGGTGGCGATCGCATCGACGGTTCCGTCGGAGAGCGCTGCGAGGAGACGCTCGCGGTCCTCCTCGGCGCGCAGCGGCGGATTCATCTTCGCGTCGGGGTCGTACCCCGCCACGGCCTCGTCGGTGAGGACGAGGTGGTGCGGCGTCACCTCGCAGGTGACGCGGATCCCCGCCGCCTTCGCGCGCCGCACCAGCTCCGCCGCCCGCCCGGTCGACATGTGCGCGATGTGAACGTGGCCGCCCGTGTACTCCGCGAGCAGGATGTCGCGCTGGACCATGACGTCCTCGGCGACGCCCGGCCACCCGGCGAGACCGAGCCGCGTCGACACCGCCCCCTCGTGCACGACCCCGCCGGCCACGAGCGTGGGCTCCTCGCAGTGGTCGATGACCGGGAGGTCGAAGATCGTCGCGTACTCGAGCGCCCGGCGCATCAGCCCCGCCGAGGCGACCGGCTTCCCGTCATCCGAGAAGCCGCGCGCTCCGGCGATCGCCATGTCCCCCATCTCGGCGAGCTCCTGCCCCTCCTGCCCCTTCGAGACGCAGCCGATCGGATAGACGGGCACGACCCCGTGCTCGCGGGCCTGCGCCAGGACGAACTCGACCACCGAGCGGGAGTCGATCGGCGGCTCTGTGTTGGGCATGCATGCGACCCCGGTGAATCCCCCCGCGGCCGCGGCGCGCGTTCCCGTCGCGATCGTCTCTTTCCACTCGTGGCCGGGCTCCCTCAGGTGGACGTGCATGTCCAGAAACCCCGGGCAAACGACGAGCCCCGCGAGGTCGAGGACCGCCGCCTCTCCTGCGGGGATCGAGGCCGCGACCCGGGCGACCCTCCCGTCGACGACGAGCACGTCGCGCGGCGCGTCGAGACCGGAGGCCGGATCGACGACCCTAGCGTTCTTGAGGAGCAGGCTCACGGTTCCCTCCGGCCAGCAGGTAGAGCACGGCCATCCGCACCGCGATCCCGTTGGTCACCTGGTCGAGGATGACGGAGGCCGACCCGTCGGCGACCTCCCCCATGATCTCCACGCCGCGGTTGATCGGCCCCGGGTGCATCACGATCGCCCCCGGCGCGGCCCGGGCCAGGCGCGGGGTGTCGAGCCCGTAGAACGCCGCGTACTCGCGGAGCGTGGGGAAGAACCCGCCGCGCATGCGCTCGAGCTGGATGCGCAGCATCATCACCACGTCCGCCCCCTCGACCGCCTCCTGCAT
>DATKHQ010000255.1:0-7617 GCA_035510175.1 Candidatus Sulfotelmatobacter sp.
GCATCGCCCCGATCATCTCCCCCGCAAGCTCCTCGCGCCGGGGACCCGCGTCGTCGAGGAACACGTTGTCCATCGCGAGCGTGTGGGCGGACCCGGACTTGCCCGCGAGTCGCGCGAGATACGCGTGGTGCGGGATGAACACGTCGCCGGAAATCGCCGCGATCCGACTCACGACACGTTCTCCGGCGGCGCGGTCCGCGGGGGTCGGTATCAGCCGCCGCGGGTCGTACACGAGCAGGGCGAGCTGAGCGACGAGGAGCGCTCCGGTGGCCCACTCCGCGGCCCTCCGCCGGGACGTGCCCTCCTCCGGCCCGCCCGCGCGCAGGAGCCCCCAGCCCGATCCGAGGACGACAGCGAACCCGGCGAGCGCGGGCAGGAGGTTGTTCACCTCCGCCCCCACGACCGACCGGACGGACCACGAGCTGGCGATCATCCCCGCCGCTAAGAAAGGAAGGAACAGCCGTTTCCGCTCATCCCCTTGCCTCACCGTCCATGCGGCCAGGAGGATCGTCCCCGCGGTCGCGGGCAGCAGGGTGGGGAAAACGTCCGTTGTCCAGAAGGCCATCGACCCGCCATGGAGCCGGGGGTGGCGTGCGGGAATCTGAAAGCAATAGTAGGAAAACCACCCGCCGGACATCGCGTTCAGGAGGGCGACCCCGCCGAGTCCGGTCGCAACGCCCGTGGCCGAGAACGCAAGGCCCCGGCGCATGTCCTCGAGAAGGGCGTATGCGGCCAGGGGGACGAAGACGACGAGGGCGGACTGCTTCGTGAAGAAGGCCGCCGCGAGGAGCAGCCCCGCCGCGGCGGCCCGGGGCGGGGAGGCGGCGGATCGCAGCAGCCGGATTCCGCACAGGAGGAGCAGCAAATAGAAGGAGTCGAGCCGTGCGAGGTCGTACCAGGACCCCGCGACCGCGTAGAACGCCGCGAACAGCCCCGAGGCGACGACCGCGGGGACGGCCTGGCCGGTCTCGCGCCGCACGGTCGAGAAGATCAACGCGAGCACCCCCACGGACGACAGGAGCGACAGCAATCGCAGCGGGAGGAAGCCCAGTCCGAGGACCTTCGCGAACCCCGCGGCGGCGACGTAGTAGAGCGGCGGGTAGAGAAACGACACGAACTCCAGCGAGGGGGCCGCGTAGATCGGCTTGCCCTCGAGAATCCGCCGGACATGATCGACCATTCCTCCCTCCATCCATTCCAGCTCGAACGGGTAGGAGATGCGGAGGAGCGCGGTCGCGACGTAAGCGAGCGCGAAGGTGGCCGCGCTCGCGACGAGGACGAGATCGAGAGCGCGCCGGATCCGCGCGGGCGGGGGAGGCGGCATCGCGCCCATGATATCCGGGCGCTCGCCCGGCCCGGGACCGGAGGGTATAGTGCGCGGAGCGTCCCCGGGACGCCTGACGGAGGGATGTCGATGCAGGGACTCCCCTTGGTGCCCGCGCAGACCCCACCCCGGGTCGGCGTCGTCCCGCACGGGATGCCCGCTCCTGGCGGCGTGCGGCGCTTCGAGATCCTCCTCGTCAAGCCGAGCAAGTACGACGATGAAGGCTACGTCATGCGCTACCTGCGCGGCGTGCTGCCGAGCAACACGCTGGCCACCCTCTCCGCCTTGACCATGGAAGCGGCCGCGCGCGGCGAGCTCGGCGCGGTTCCGGTGAACGTGAGGATGCTCGACGAGCTGGTGGACGAGGTCGATCCCGTCCGCCTCGCGCGGCAGATCTTGCGCCGCGGGGTGCGGGCGGTCGTCGCGCTGTGCGGCGTCCAGACCAACCAGTTCCCGCGGGCCGCCGACCTCGCGCTGCAGCTGCAGGCCGCCGGATTCCCGGTGATGGTCGGCGGGTTCCACGTCTCCGGGGCGATCGCCATGAGCGACAACGGCATCCCCCCCGAGTGCCAAGCGCTCATCGATGCCGGGGTCACGCTGGTGAAAGGGGAGGTCGAGGAGTGCTGGGGCGATTTGTTGCGCGATGCGCTCCACGGCCGCCTGAAGACCTACTACGACGTCGTGGACGCCCCGGACCTCTCGAAGGCTCCGATCCCTGTCGTCGACCCCCGGCTCATGAAGCGGTTCGCGTACCCGTACATGGGGACGATCGACGCGGGGCGGGGGTGCCCGTTCAACTGCCACTTCTGCACGATCATCAACGTCCAGGGGCGGAAGATGCGCCACCGGTCGGCCGAGCAGATCAAGGACCGGATCCGGCGCAACGCGGCGATGAAGATCGACTACTACTTCTTCACCGACGACAACTTCTCTCGAAATCCGGAGTGGGAGGAGATCTTCGACGCGCTGATCGCGCTACGCCGGGACGAGGGGATCCGCGTCCAGTTCATGATGCAGATCGACACGGTCGCCTACAAGATCCCGCGATTCGCAGCCAAGGCCCAGGAGGCGGGATGCAGCCAGGTGTTCATCGGGATGGAGACGGTCAACCCCGAGAACATCCCGGCGTCCGGAAAGCGACAGAACAAGGTCGCTGATTACGCGGCGATGATCCAGCACTGGCACGAGCACGGCATCGCATGCCACGTGGGGTACATCATCGGGTTCCCGTTCGACAGCGTCGAGAGCGTTCGCGAGAACGTCCGGACCCTCCGCGACGAGATCCAGGTCGATCAGGCGTCCTTCTTCATGCTCATGCCGATCCCGGGCTCCCAGGACCACCGGGACATGGTCCGCCGCGGCGAGTGGATGGACTCCGACTACAACAATTTCGACTCGTTCCATCCCACGACCCGCCACCCGCGGATGTCCTGGGACGAGTGGTTCGAGTCGTACCGGCAGGCCTGGCGGGAGTTCTACACCGTCGACTCGATGACGCAGATCCTCCGGCGGGCCAACGACGTCACGTACTGGGGACTGTTCAAGAACTTCGTCTGGTACCGCTACGCGACCGGAGTGGACGGCACGCACCCCATGATCACCGGCTTCTTCCGCATGAAGAGCCGGACGCAGCGCCGCCCCGGCTTCGCCGTCGAATCCCGCTGGGCGCACGCGCGCCGCCGCTCGCGGGAGATCCTGGCCTGGACCCGCGGGGTCATCTCCCTTTACTTCGAGATGCAGGAGGTCTGGCTCGCGACGCGCGGGCGTGCCCGCTTCCGGTCGGAGATCGACCGGTGGACGAAGGTCGACCTCAGGACGTACTGGCGCCAGACGGGCGAGAGGATCCGAAGGGGACAGTGGATCCGGATCAACCCATTCCGTCTCGCCTACCACACGGTGCGCGACGCGTGGCTGTGCATGCTCTTCAACGCGTCGTTCCTGGTCGGATACGGGAAATAGGATCCCCCGCGGCCAAGCGCGACCGAAGAAACCGGTTGCCTCGGCATCGATTTTCGCCATACAAGAGTGGCGCCAATTTCGGCGAAGCTTCCGCGGCGGAGGGCCGCGGCGCTCGGGGAGAAGCCAACATGAGAGTCCGTTTGCACGCGGTCCTCTGGGCCGCCGCCTGCTCGGCCGCGCTCACCGCGACGGCCGCCGTCGTCCCTCAGGGAATCGGCCGGTTCGACGCGCTGCTGATCCAGGATCCCGCCAGCCGCATTCCGACGGTCGCGGAGACCCCGGACCAGGTCCAAGGGTATGAGGCCGGCCGCGCCGGCTGGGCCGCGTTCCGCGCGGAATCCGGGGGAGCGTGGCGGGTCTGGATCGATCGCCGCTCCGGTGCGCCTCTCCTGGCCCAGGGTGACGCCGTGCGCTGGGTGTCCGCGGGACAGATCGCAACGGCCGGGGGGCTCGAAACCGCCGCCCGGCGCTTCGTGGGGTCCCACGAGAGCCTGTTCGGCGTGCGCACCTCGGAGTTGTCGCTCAACGTGGACGGAACCGCGTCGACGGACCCGGATCACTGGGTCGTGGTGTTCGACCGGGTCGTCCAGGGCATTCCGGTCGAGGGCGAGCATTTCGTCCTCTACGTCAACCGGGGAAGCCTCGTGTCGTTCGGGGCCGACCGCTGGGGCGCGATCGACGCCGTCGCCGCACCGGCGCTCGACGCGCCGTCCGCCTACGCCCTCCTCCGGGCGTACATGGGGCTCGGATCCGCCGACACGGTCGAAATGGTCGAGAGCGGCCACCTCGTGCTCGCGGCACGGCCCGCCGACGGCACTGCGGGCGCCGCCTTCGCGGGGAGCGTCGGCGCGGGGATCGTGCACGATCTCGCGTGGCGCTTCTCCGTGCGGGTCGACGGTGAACCGGGGACCTGGGTCGGCAAGATCGACGCGCGGTCCGGCCGGATCCTCGCGTTCTACGACGACGACCAGTACTCGCAAGTGAAGGGCGGCATCTACCCGAGCTCGAACGACCAGAATTGCAGCGACCTCGGCTGCGAGAAGGCCGGGTACGCGATGCCGTACGCCAACGTGACGATTGCGAAGAAGGCCACGGCCACCGACGACTACGGCAACTTCGTCTGCGGGAAGGGCTCGAAGAACAGCTCGGTCGCCCTTTCGGGACCGTACATCATGGTCGTCGATCAGTGCGGCGGGTCCCCGATCAGCGGCAACTGCACGGGCGACCTCGACTTCGGGACGAGCACGGGGACGGATTGCACGTCGCCCTCGGGCCTGAGCGGGGACACGCACGCCGCCCGCACGGACTACTTCCACCTCAATCGCGCGAAGGAGAAGGCGCGTTACTGGCTGCCGTCGAACACGTGGGTCAACCAGCAGCTCCAGGCCAAGCCGAACATCACCAGCACCTGCAACGCCTACTACAACGGCAACGTGAATTTCTACAGGTCGGGCGGCGGGTGCCGCAACACCGGCGAGATCGCCGGGGTCGTCTGCCACGAGTACGGCCACGGGCTCGACGCCAACGACGGGGGCGGCTCGGAGAACCCGGGTGAAGCCTACGCCGACGTCATCGCGATGCTCGAGGAGCGTCGGTCCTGCATCGGCCGCGGCTTTTACCAGAGCGGTGCCTGCTCGGGGTACGGGGATGCGTGCCTTTCGTGCAGCGGCATCCGCGACACCGACTACGCCCAGCACGTCAGCAACACGCCCGCGACCCCGGCGAACTTCATCGCGTCGCACTGCGGGGGCGGGGGCGGGCCGTGCGGGGGCGAAGTGCACTGCGAGTCGTACGTCGCCACCGAGGCGATCTTCGATCTCGCCACACGGGACCTCCCCGCGACCGGCCTCGACGCCGATTCGTCGTGGCAGCTCGCCGAGAAGCTGTACTACAAGTCGCGGCAGGGATCGGGCGGCAACGCGTACAACTGCGCGCTGCCGTCCTCCGATGGGTGCGGCGCGTCGGCGTGGTTCACGAAGCTCCTCGCCGCCGACGACGACGACGGGAACCTCGGGAACGGCACGCCGCACGCCGCGGCGATCTTCGCGGCGTTCAACCGCCACGCGATCGCCTGCGGGTCCGCCTCCGATCCGGGCAATCAGAATTCGGGGACGTGCGCCACGCTGACCGCGACGACGGTGACCGCCACCCCCGGCACGGACCAGGTCTCCCTGTCCTGGGCGACGGTCCCGGGCGCCTCGCGGTACCTCGTCCTGAGAAACGACATCGCCTGCGCTTCGAGCTCCAACGTGATCGCCACCGTGTCGGCTCCGACCACGACCTATACCGACACGAATCTGCCGACGGGATTCCAGGTCTACTACAAGGTGCAAGCGCAGGCGGCGAACGTGGCCTGCGACGGCCTCGTCTCGGCCTGCGTACCGGCCACCGCGAATTGACCGCTGAGGGGGGTGGGGCGCCGGCCCTGCTCCCCGGCTCAGCGGGCCGCGCGCAGCGTCTCGACCGCCTCCGCCGCGCGGGACGCATTCCGCAGACCGGCGGCGTGTTCGAGCGCCTCCACGGGGAGGAGCGACAGCTCCCCGAGGGCGTGCGCGATCGCGTAGAGGGCGAGGCGGGCGGCGCCGAGACGAATCCGCGATCGAGCCGGGTCGATCTCGGTGATCGTGGCCCGCGTCTTGGCGGAGATGCCGGGGAGCACGAACACACGATCGGCCGGTTCCATCGCCGACAGCTGCCGGCCGACCTTCGCGGCTCCATCGTCGCTAAGAAGGATCATCGCGTCCGGACGGTCGATCGCGGTGTACCCGATCGGGCGCGGGGCAATCACGAGCTCCGCGATGCTGTGCCCCGTCTTGACTGTGATCGGATAGTCGTCCCGCTGGGTGGCCCATAGCCCGCAGGCGACCGCGGCCTCGGCGACGAGGCGTGCGCTCGACCTGACCTTCCCGCCCGCCGAGCCCGCCACCACGAGACGGAAGGTCCGGTCGAGCGATGCGCCGAAGCGCGTTTCGATCGGGCGAACGAGAGGCTCCGGCCGCTCCGCCGCCCCGGCGACCGACGCGCGATACGCCGCGGTGAACTCCGGTGCCGCGCGTCGCGCGATGACTCCCGACGGGAGATCGAGCTCGGTCATCATCGTCGAAAGCGTTCTCTTCGACGCCTGGTTTCCCGGCACGAAGTACGCCGAGCAGAGATCCCAGATGTCGAGAAGCGCGAAGCCGTCGGTCCGGACGGCCTCCATGATATGGAGGCTCAGGTCCTTGTCGAAGCTCGTGGCGCGCCGGACGTACGACGCGCCGTTGACGGCGACGGTGGCGCAGATGTCGAGCGGGCGCTCGAGGCTGCCTCCGGGCGTCGTGGCAGTGCGCGCGCCGGGAGGCGTCGTGGCGGAGTGCTGGCCGCCGGTCATGCCGAAGTTGAAGTTGTTGAGCACCAGCACGGTCAGGCCGATGTTCCGGCGGGCGGCGGCGAGCAGGTGGGCGCCTCCGATCCCGGTTCCGCCGTCCCCCATGATGACGATCACCTTCAGCTCGGGACGGGCGAGCTTGATGCCGGTCGCGTACGTGATGCTCCGGCCGTGCAGGCCGTGGAAGGCGCTGGTCACGAAGTACTGATCCGAGAGGCCGGAGCAGCCGATGTCGCTCACCAGGACGACGCGGCTCGGCGGGTAGGCGAGCGAGACGAGGGCGCGGTTGAGGTGGTCGAGGACCAAGTGATGTCCGCAGCCGGGACAGAACGGATACGGCGACGCGTTCCGGTAAGTCGCGAGCGGCGTCACGGTGGTCGGGGCAGTCACGACACCGCCTCCTCGAACGCCTCGGGCGCGATCAGCTCCCCGTCGACGCGGTGGATCCCGACGACCTCGGCCCCGGCGGCGAGCCGCTCGATCTCCCGCCGGTACTGCCCGTGGTTGAGCTCCGCGACGACGATGCGGGACTTCCCCGCCATCGCGCGGCGGAGAAGGCCCTCCGGGACCGGCCAGAGACTCCCCACGGTGATCGCCGCAACCCGGACTCCCCGCGCGCGAAGTCGCATCACCGCCTCGCGCATGGCTCCGGCCGTGATGCCGTAGGCGACGAGGAGCGTCCGCGCGCCGTCCTGCTCGTCGTCTGCGACGCAGCAGATCTCGTCGGCGTGGTCCTCGATCTTCGCCCTGAGATGCTCGTTGAGCCGCCCGACGGTCACGGGGGACTTCGTGATCATCGCGCGCTCGTCATGCGTCGAGCCCGTGAACCGCACGGTGCGCTCGCCGCCGAGCTGGGCCACGGGGAAGACCTCGTCCGCAGGGACGAACCGGTACGGCGGATCGGGGGAGGTCAGCGGATCCCGGTCGCGCACGTCCGGCCGCCCGTACTCCCGCGGGTCTACGGTGG
>DATKHQ010000256.1:0-4034 GCA_035510175.1 Candidatus Sulfotelmatobacter sp.
CGCATCGTCCGGAGCTTGTAGATCGTGAAGGCCCGTCCCCCCAGCCCGATCCGCTTCTGCCGGAAGAAGACCGGTCCGGGAGAGTCGAGACGGATCGCGGCGGCGCCGGCGAGGATCAGCGGCCAGGTCAAGAGCAAGACGGCGGACGCACCGACGACGTCGATGACCCGCTCGATCGACTCGTGCAGCGGGTCGCGCGAGGTCACGCGCCGCGTGTAGACGGGAATGCCTCCCACCTGCCCGAAGCTCAGCGACGAGAAGAGAAGGTGGCCCGAGCTCGGCACGCAGTAGAACGGAACCCCCCGCTCGTCGAGCTTGGCCACGAGCTGCGCGATGCGCGCCGCGGGCGCCCGGGGCATCGCCAGGAACACCGCGCGCGCGCCGGTCGCCGCGAGCGCCCGGTCGAGCTCGTCCTCCCCGCCGAGCACGCGCAATCGCATCCCGTGGATCCCCGGTCCGACCCGGACCTCGGTGTAGAACAGGTCGGACCGGTCGTCCAGGAACGCGCGGGGGCTCAATCCGACCGCGTGCTCCTCCAGGAGGTGCTGCGCGAGGAGGCGTCCGGTCTCGCCCGCGCCGTACACGAGGACCGGAGTCGCGACGTTTCGCCGCGCCCGGAGCAGGTCCTGCATGCGCCAGAAACCGAACCGCTGAACGAGGAGCGCGATCGCCACGATGGGACCCGCCAGCAGCATGTGGAAGCGGGAGAAGGCCGGGAGCTGGAGGAAGAACGACGCCGCGAGGATCAGGAGGACCGCGCTCGCCACGGCCCGGAGCATGCGGCAGACCCACTCGATCCGGAGAACCCCCACGTGGCCGCGGTGCGGGCCGTGGCCGTGGAGCGCCAGGGTCGCGACTCCGGCCAGGACCAGATCGAGCCGGGCGTAGAAGAGCGGCGCGTGGTAGGCGAGGCCGATCCCGCACAGGACGTAGGCCCAGTAGGAGATGTACGCGGCGGCGAATACGGTCGTGAAGTCCGTCGCGATCTGCGTGAGGCGCCACGGAAGCCGTGCGCGTAGCGGAAGCGCGGCTGCTTTCGGAACCGGCTCGGCTCGTGGCGCTTCGAGGACCGAACCGACCGTCTCCGGATTCATCGCGCGCGGATCATACCCCGTGCGTCGGTGTTTTCTCCGTCGCGTCTGCGGCGCGCGGTGCGCTGCCGACAAGAACGTCGGCGCCGTGACTCTCCCGCGCGCGCCAGGCGGCCTCGATCCTGCCGCTCCAACCGAAGTGCGGCCGGAAGCGCATGAGCACTTCGGGAGGGAGCGCGGCAAGGGCGCCGTTCCAGAACGGCGCGTTCGAGGCGACCTCGATCGCGTCGCGATCGACGTCGGTCAGAGGCCACCCGCGCGCGTGGAACGCTTCCCGGACGATCGGGAGGCGGTCGACGTCGAACCCCATCAGCGTCGCGCACACGGCGTCCACGGCGACCGGATCGCGCCCGAACACGATCACGCCGGACCGCACGGGATCGGGATTCATCGGTCCGCGGCCCTCGCCGCCGACGATGCCGTCGACGAAGGTGAGGTACCTCTTCCGGTTCTCGCGGCTCGGCGCGCGCATCCGTCCGTCCCTCTCACCGAACAGCAGGATCTTGTTGAGGTCGAGGCACATGCGCCACGTCGTGTCGTTTCCGTGCCAGTTCCCGTTCCGCACGACCGATTCCGTGTCCCCGAACGCGACCTTCCCCACTGACTTTGCGCGAACGAAAAGCCGGGTCCCCAGGTTCGGAATCCGCACGGCCGCGGATCGGAGAACCGAGATCGCCCGGCGCTCGGCCCGGCGCCGCCAGGTCAGGAACGGGACCTCGTCCCCGCCCTCGGCGGGGGTGCCCATCGTGTGATGCGGCAGCCAGTTCTTGTCCCCGTTGATGCCGACGAGGTTCTTGAGGGAGCAGGTGATCCCCGCCTTCTTGTGCGTCTTGAGCTTCGGGAGATTGACGAACACGTCGGCGCGGATCGCGCTCGAGCCGATGAGGTACTCGTGCTTTCCCCCCGAGTGATGCGCGTTGACCGCGTCGGTCGCGTAATCGGCTCCGTAGTAGCGCCCTTCGCCGGCATGGGTCGACAGCTCGCTCGATCCGCCGAGGTCGTAGGCGACGTATCCCCGGGGATCCCCCGCGATCTCGCGTCGCGAAACGATGACCCCGTCCCGCTCGGTCCACTCCTCGCGGCGGAGGTCGATCAGCTCGAAATCGAGACCTTTCCGCCGGAAATGCTCGGCGATGCGGTCGAGCCCGAGGGCGCCGACGATCGCGCTCCACGACGAGTCGGTGTGCGGCGCGTCGGCGAGCCAGATGCGGCCGCGCCCGGCGAGGGCGATCGCGACGTAGTCCGCGACCGCGCGGATGACCGAACCGTGCGTGAGCACCCATCGCCACCCCTGCGGATCGCGCGGATGGCGCTCCTTCACGAGATTCGGTTTCAGCAGGACCGTGTCGCCGGGACGCACGAAGGCTCCGAGGGGGTTCCAGTCCGGCGTTCCCGCGCGGGACCGATCGCAGCCGGAGGCCAGGAGCGCCTCCCGGACGGCGTCGTACGCGGGGTTGGGCGCGGCACTGACCTCCTCGAAGGGAGCCTCCGGGTAGCGCGCGCCGGGGTGGAACGGAGCCGACTCGGGATACGCCGCCGAGCGTGCGCGCCCGATCGCGACGAGCGACGGTTTCATGCGGGAACAGACTGTACACTAGCCGCCGGGCGACGATCGCGCGCCCCAACTCCGCGGAGCGAGCGTCGAGAATGCACCCGGCACAGCAGGTCGCCTCCAGGGGACGGCTCGCCGGGCGCGTCTACGACGGGCTCCCCCGCGCGCTGCAGACCGCGGCGGTCTCGCTGAAGGGGTGGGCGATCCGTCGCGAGAGGTACGGCGGGTCGTTCGCCGCGCTGCTGGCCGACTACGCCTCGCGCACCCTCGCATCGGACGACGAGGTGCTCGCCGCGCGCCGCGCGAAGCTGCGCCGCATCCTCGTCCACGCGCGCGCCCACATCCCGTACTGGTCGCAAAGGCTCCGGACGTTCGACATCGATCCCGAGCGCGTGCAGGGACCGGAAGATCTCCGGAGCCTCCCGATCCTCACCAAGGACGAAGTGCTGCGCCTCGGCGCCGGCCTCCACTGGCCCGAAGCCCCGCGTGGTGCCACGCGTCTGGCGCACACGAGCGGGACCACAGGGGCCGGGCTGATCTTCCCGGTCACCCTCGAGGCGGAGCGCGACCAGTGGGCCGTCTGGTGGCGGTTCAGGCAACGGCAGGGGCTCTCGCTCGAAACGTGGCACGGGATGCTCACGGGCTCGACGATCGTTCCCGGGAACAGGTCTGACCCCCGGCCCTGGCGGGTCAACTATCCCGGGCGGCAAGTCTTCTTCAGCCAGCACCATCTCGGACCCGGAACCGCCGCGGAGATCGCGCTCGAGATCGGCCGGCGCTCGCTGTCCTGGCTTCACGGATACCCGTCGGCGGTTTCGGCGCTGGCGACGATGGCGATGGAAGCCGGAGCGCGCCTTCCCCGGCCGCGGGTGATCTCGCTCGGCGCGGAGAGCGTGCAGCCGGCCCAGATCCGGGCGATCCGGGACGGCTTCGGGGTCGACCCCGTCTCGCATTACGGCCTCGCGGAGATGGTGGCGAACGCCTCCGGGTGCCCTGCGGGTCGGTTTCACATCGACGAGGACTTCGCCGCGGTCGAGCTGCTCCCCGAGGGGGATGGAGCCGTGCGTCTGGTCGGCACCTCGCTCTCGAACCTCGCGATGCCGCTGATCCGTTACGACACCGGTGACCTCGCACGGCTGTATCCCGCGCGCTGCGGCTGCGGACTCCCGGGACGCGCGCTCGAATCGATCGACGGGCGCCGAGAGGATCTCATCGAGCTCTCCGACGGCTCCCGCGTCGGCCGCGCAGATCACCTGTTCAAGGACGCGGTTCGCGTCGCGGAGGCCCAGATCCGTCAGTCCGAGGCCGGCCGGTGCACGATCGCGGTCGTGCCGAGGGAAGGGTTCGGGGCCGCCGACGAGGCGGAGATCCTCGGCGAGTGCCGGCGACGC
>DATKHQ010000257.1:0-2311 GCA_035510175.1 Candidatus Sulfotelmatobacter sp.
GACCGAGTACAAGCTCGAGGAAGGCCGCGACTACAAGGGCGCGTTCACCGGGAAGCACGACAACTCGATCCTCTCGGTCGTGCACGGCGACTACGCCGCCGCCGCCGTCGCCGACAGCGTGCTCGACCGGATGGAGCACCGCGGGATCGTCGATCCGAAGGCGATCCGGATCCTATACACCTCGCCGGTATTCCCCACGACCGCCTACGGCGTCGCCCACGACCTGAAGCCGGAGCTCGCGAAACGGATCCGCGACGCCTTCTTCTCGTTCGACTGGACGGGAAGCGGGCTGCTCCGCGAGTTCGGCGAGACCGAGGGGCAGTCGTTCACGCCGATCACCTACAAGCGGGAGTGGGAGATCGTCCGAAAGATCGATCGCGATCTCGGGGTCCGCTACTCGACCGCCGCGCCGTAGATGCTGCGACTCGAGGGCGTCTCCAAGCGCTACCCGCACGGAGCGGTGGCCCTCCACGGGATCACGCTCGACGTCCCGAGGGGACAGGTCCTCGCCGTGGTCGGGCCCTCCGGCGCCGGAAAGAGCACGCTGCTGCGCTGCATCAACCGGCTCGTCGAGCCGACTTCGGGGCGCGTCGTGGTGGACGGCGTGGACGTGACCGCCCTGGCACCGCGGGCGCTGCGCCGGATGCGGGCGTCGATCGGGATGATCTTCCAGGAGCACGCGCTCGTCGACCGCCTCACCGCCCTCGACAACATCCTCTGCGGGCGGCTCGCCTCGACCGGGTTCTGGCGCAGCCTAGCCAGGCGGTTCCGCGACGAGGACGTGGCGAAAGCCGTGACGCTGGCGGAGCGCCTCGAGATCGGGGAACACGTCCACCGGCGGACCGACCGTCTCTCGGGGGGGCAGCGGCAGCGCGTCGGCATCGCCCGAGCGCTCCTCCAGGACCCGAAGCTCCTCCTCGTCGACGAGCCGACCGCGAGCCTCGACCCGCGCACCGCGCGCGGCATCCTGCGCTTGATCGTCGAGTCGGCGCGCGAGCGCTCGCTCGCCGCGGTGATCAACCTGCACGACGTCCCGCTCGCCCGCCGGTTCGCCGACCGCGTGATCGGCCTGAAGTCGGGCGCGATCGTGTACGACGGTTCCCCGGACGGGCTCTCGCCGGAGCAGCTCACTGCGATCTACGGCGAGGAGGACTGGTCGTCCGAGGCGGCGGGATGACGCGGCGGCGCCTCGCGGCCGCGGGGCTTGCCGTGGCCGCGCTCGCGTACCTCGGATGGGCCGTCGCCTCGATCGGCTTCGACGCCGGACGCCTGCGCGAGGGGATCCCGCGCGCCGCCACGATGGGCGCGGCCCTCCTCCGCCCGGATTTCGTCTCGCACGCAGACGACCTCTTCGAGGGCGTGCTCGAGAGCCTTGCCATCGCGCTCGTGGCGACGGCGGCGGGGCTCGTCCTGGCTCTCCCGATGGCCCTCGGCGCCGCGCGGAACGTCGCCCCGGCCGCCGTCTATGTTGTCTCCCGGGCCGTCGTGTCGGGGTGCCGGGCGTTCCCCGAGATGATCGTCGCGATCTTCTTCGTGGTGCTGGTGGGATTCGGCCCGCTCGCCGGAGCGCTCACGCTCTCGCTCGCGACTGCGGGCTTCGTCGCCAAGCTCCTGGCGGAGGAGATCGAGGAGATCGCCTCCGCCCCGGCCGAGGCGATCGTGGCGACGGGGGCGGGGCGCGCGCAAGTCGTGCTCTACGGCGTGCTGCCGCAGATCCTTCCGCGCCTGGCGGGGATCTCCCTGTACCGGCTCGACATCAACTTCCGCGAGTCCGCCATCCTGGGAATCGTCGGCGCGGGGGGGATCGGCGCGACGCTCAACACCGCGTTCGGCCGTTACGACTACGCGACCGCCTCGGCCGTCCTCCTCCTGATCATCGGGGTCGTTCTCGTCGGCGAAACGCTGTCGGATCGCATCCGCGCGAGGGTCACGTGAGGATCGGCCGCGCGCTCGCGTGGGTCGCGCTGGCCCTCGTGCTCTCGGTCGCCTGGGCATACGTGTCGCACCGCACGACCTGGAGCTTCGTCCGCGACGCGCCCGCGCAGGGGCGCGACCTGGCGGCGCGCGCCTGGCCCCCCGATCTCGCGTATGCCGCGGAGATCGCGCGCCCGCTCGCCGACACGATCCACATGGCCACGCTCGGCACGATCCTGGCGATGGCGATCGCGTCCCCGCTCGCGATGCTCGCGGCCCGGAACACGACGCCGCACCCGCTCGTCCGCCGGGCCACGATCCTCGTGCTCGTCGCCACGCGGTCGGTCAACTCCCTGATCTGGGCGCTGATCCTCGTGGCGGTGCTCGGGCCGGGTCT